>JABJBD010000072.1 GCA_018668795.1 Candidatus Puniceispirillum sp.
AAGTGGTGCATCTAGGTGGCATATAACCACTTCTCGGGTGCACCACTCTCAGTGTCTCACAAGTCCTAAATCGCCTTAATTCGAGCGGTTAGTTAATCACTGCTGAATTGAGTAGTTCGCATTGTAGGTCAAATAAACCATCATCTTTATCCTAAACATGGCTTCTATTACTTCTATAGACGTGTGCCAAAGGCTCTTCTTAAGCATTATCCAAAGCTCCGCATTGTGCTTGCTTTGAGGACAAGGCAATACCGTGATGCCTTGAGACAAAGCCAGATAATATCCAAGAGATTGGATGACCAGTGGTTCCAAATGCAGCTTGATGTGATGGGGCTGGATAATATGGAAGCCAAGCTGTTCCAGTCTGTAAAGCCATCAGCGCCTTTGATGTCAGAGGCGACTGCCTTTTACTTATTATTGATAGATGCTAAAAAGACAATGTCGGCACCCTTACCTCAAGTTCTCTCAAATGCACCAGAATAAACAATTTTTAAAATTCACTCGATCAGTTACAATATAAAATATTTCAAGGTGTTTCATTTTCGTGATTTGGAGTTTCGAAGTTGCATTATAGTTTACGAATTGGATTCGGCACAGATTCGACACATTCCAAACTTCAATCAGTCGAAGACGCGCTAAATCAATACAAGCAGCCATCCCAATACGTTGGGGTCAGGTCTATCAAGTCCATGTCTCCAGCCGTTGAGCCATGGCCCAAAGAAATGCTCTTTTCATTGGACGAACGTGTCGCGGCAACTCGATATGATAGAAAGACGAGCGATAAGACCGATGAGTCCACGAAAATGTCTCGTGAAGAAAAGGACGAGGTTTACAGGGAATTAAAGCTTAAGGAACATCGTCATATAGATCGTCTGCAATTGTTCCATCAGGCCATTTATGGTGCTGATCCTGCTAGACAAAGACTGATCCATTTTTGGCTGAATCACTTCACGATCGGGAGTAGTGGGCCATCCGACTTTATGATTGGTCACGTTATCCATGACACGATTGCCAGAGGTATCAACGGGAAGTTTGCTGACTTGGCATATGACATAACTCGTCATCCAGGAATGCTTACCTACCTCGATAATGTCTACAACATCGGAGAAAAATCCGTACGTGCAAGGAATGCAAGTCGGAACGAGCAAATTGGATTAAACGACAATTTGGCTCGTGAATTGATGGAGTTACACACAACGTCACCCAGCATCGGCTACTCGGAAGAAGACATCCGCCAGGCAGCTAAAATCTTAGCAGGCTGGGGCGACATTTTTGATAATCCAAAAACCGTAAAAAACTTCAAAGAAGCAAGGATCAAAGACTTCCACCTTGCGTATTTCAAGGACAAGGCCGAACCAGGCAAGAAAACAGTCCTTGGAAAGGAATACCCGAAAGGTATTGAAGCGCTGAAGTTGCTTGTTGATGACCTTTCAATCAGTGATCACACCGCAAGGTTTCTGACCCGAAAACTGTGTGTACATTTCATCGCTGACGAACCCACGGAACAAGACCTAAATCATGTTTTCAGTGCATGGAAAGACAGTGGCGGGGACCTTAACGTTGTTCATGAAGCTCTGTTGAATAGAGCCACCCTGTCCACCCAACCAAAGTTCCAATGGCCGTTTACATGGCTCGTAACAGTCCTTCGTGTATCTAAAGCTCACCTCGTAGAAGGATTTGACAACCTTCACAGAGAAATCATGCGCCACAGAGGGGAATATCGTGCCCGAGCGTTGGCTGAGGAAATTGGCCAAGATTTCTGGTCACGCCGCCAGCCAGACGGCTTTTCATTACAAAGCGCCGACTGGATCTCGCCAGAACACTTTGAACGGCGCATGAGACTCGCTGCAATGATCCACGACCATGGGAAACCTTCGCTTTTGGCAGATGACCTAATGGACTTACTTGAAGTGAGCCAAGGAACAAGAACCCTTGTTGGGAAAGGGCGAACTAATCGGGACCGTTTTGTATTGCTGACCTGCAGCAGCGAATTCATGGGAGCGTAACATGTTATCACGCCGACTTTTTTTGCAATCATCAAGCGCCTCTCTTGCTCTGGCCGGCATACCAATTTCTGGCTATACAGCCGATCTCCCAAAAGGAAATATCGTCGTTATTATTCTTGAGGGCGGCATGGACGGTTTGGCCGCAGTTCCACCTATCGGCGATCCATCCCTGAAGAAGCAGCGAAAAAAGCTGTTGGCCAACGAACCAATCGCACTAAACCCATTCTTTGGCTTACATCCATCCCTTGGTGGCTACGCGGGCATGCTCGCTGATGGTGATGCGACTATCGTTCACGCGACCAATTTCCCTTACGTGAAACGTTCCCATTTCGAAGGCCAGAACGTTATGGAGTCCGGCAACATGCTGCCGTTCTCTGACAGAACAGGATGGCTGGGACGGGCACTCGATTTTGCTGGAATGCCCGGACGAGCATTATCGATGGATATGCCGTTGATCGTGCGTGGTAGCACTAAGCTGGACAACTATTACCCGGCCAACCTTACCGGCTCAGCAGATCCATCGCCAAAATTGGCCGATCTCCTGAGCAGCGACAGGGATGGAGATGGCGCTGTAACGTTCCAACGTGTAAGCACCAAATACTCAGACAAACCCAAGTTTGTAGCCAGAGACCCTGTCAGCTTGGCCAAATACGCTGGGAAGCAACTTGGACTTCCAGAAGGGCCTTCAGCGGCTGTTCTCCGTGTCCAAGAATTTGACACCCATGCAAATCAGGGCACGGATTGGGGGCCACATTCGAGACAGCTGACTGAACTGGATGACATATTCCTTGGTTTGAAGTCAGGCCTCAAAGCAGCATGGGGTAAAACCGTGATCTTAACGCTCACAGAATTTGGGCGTACCGTTAAGGTGAATGGATCTGTAGGAACCGATCATGGCTATGGATCGGCAGGATTGATGGCTGGCGGGCTATTAAAGAAGGGGCAGGTAATTACTCAATGGCCAGGTCTTGCTACCAAAGACCTCTTTGAAAAGCGGGATCTACAATCCACGATAGACTATCGGTCAGTGTGTGCTGCTTGCATTGAGACTGCGTACAGGCTTGATCATGACACTGTCGCCGAGAAGGTCTTTTATGAACCGGCCCTTCCACGGATGACAGATAAGCTCTTCGGATGAAACGGAGCATGCCACTAATGCAAACCCCTAAAGCAGTACGCTCCTCTTTGGCATATTCCAGATTTTGCATCTCACTACTCTGCCTTCTTTTCACTTTCTTCGATGGTAGCAGTGCGCATGCACTGACCTTCAAGTCTGACGGAACTGTTATTCAAAACAGTAAAAACAAGTCCACATCAAAAACTGGAAAGCTTGCTAAGTCAGACGAAATCATGAGTTTTGATGTCGCCATCAGTGGCTCAGCACTTGAGAATTTAAAGCGGCTGCCATTTGAATTCGACTTCAGCAAGTACAAGATCTGGACTGATATGCCCGAGGTAGGGTGCTTCTTTGAAATACAACGAAGACCAATTGAAGATCGTCGACTTGAAAACATGGCTTCGGGCCGCCTCAGAATCAAAAATGGAGTTTTTGATTTCCGCCGGCACAGTTGGCGCACGCGCGGTATGGCTGACCCAAGCTACCTGCAAGATGAAGGTAATCTAAGATTGCTCAAAGATGGCAAACCAATTGGAAAGATGCCCTACTTCCACCTTTTCATTAATCAAGGTGAAGTAGCAAGGCCGCCCGAATACGTGGAGCTTACCAAAGAGAGAGAACAGGGAGACAAGGGAAGCCCAGAGGGTGTTTTCAGTTTTTATGTGGATGATTGGCAGGAAGGTCTGCTTTCAGTACGTAATTGCAAATCAGCCGACTAAATCAATGCCAGCTTTTTAGGCATCAAAGCCTACTTACAACGCTCCAATATTGATCCACTGATCTGAGTGTTACTGACGACAACAAGCTTCATGTCGCTCATGCGATATGCTACAGATTTAGAGAGTTTTCGGCGATTTTGCCGTTACAGCAAGAGCAGATGAACAGCACTGCGCTGCCCTCCGAAGGCAGAGGTCACAAGTTCGAATCTTGTCGGGTACACCATTTCATGATCATCTTATGACAAACCCCATTTACAATTTCCCATCATCGCATAAACCAGCATGCGCCCCCGCACTCATGGCTATTTCGATTGCCATGCCCGTTTACCCCTTATAACGTTGTCATGATCATGCCTTTAGGGCTCATAATAAGATTGGTAACATTTTGTTTGCACTTGCCCTGAAAGAGAGACTTCTGCGTTCTGGCATTCATTACGGATGGGTAATGGTCAGCATAGCTTTTCTGACGACGGTTTTTTCGTCGGCTGTGGGAAGCGTGCCGCAGATTTTGATTTTACCCATGATTAAGGAATTTGGCTGGAACATCTCTGATGTGTCGGTGGCCACGGCCTTGATGTATTTCATTTTGGCGTCTTTATGCCCGTTTGGCGCGGCGTTGATGCTTAGAATTGGCGTGGTAAAGGTTGTTCTTTTATCAATCTTGTTAAATGGCATAGGCCTATTGTTGACTGTTCTTGCCTATGAAAAATGGCATTTGCTGGTTAGCATAGGCCTCTGCCTTGGTGTGGCCGCGGGCATCATTGGGCTGGGGCTTGCTTCGACAATTGCTATACGGTGGTTCAATCTTAAAAGAGGCCTTGTTATCGGCATTCTGACTTCGGCGTTTGCTGCGGGGCAATTGGTTTTTGTACCCTTCATGGCATGGATAACAACCGCATACGATTGGCGCTTTGCTGTTCTGCCAGCCATGATTGGCATTGGTATATGTGGAATATTATATCTGTTCTTTGGAAAAGACTGGCCTGCTGAGATGAATTTACCAGCCTATGGCGATAAAGATATTTACCAGCCACCCGCGCAAAGTTCTGACAATGTGGTGCTTATCAGCCTGAAAAATTTGGTGACGGCATCTAAACAGCCAGCCTTTTGGATTTTAGCTGGCACATTCTTTATATGCGGGCTGACATCAACCGGCATCGTCGGCCAGCATTTCATTCCGTTCTGCGGTGATAATAATGTGGGGATTGTCCTTGCTTCGTCCTATCTGGCGATGATGGGTGTTTTCAATTTCATTGGCACAATGGGGTCTGGGTGGTTGTCTGATCGGTTTGATAATTACAAGCTATTGGGGGTTTATTACGCCTTGCGCGGTGTCTCTTTGGTATATTTACCATTTAGTGACTTTGGGGTACTGGCGATGACACTGTGGGCGATATTCTTTGGCTTGGATTTTATCGCTACCGTACCACCAACAGTTCGCCTTATTGGAAAGCTGTTTGGCACTGTCAGCGCACCAGTCGTGTTTGGGTGGGTGTTTGCCGCACATCAATTTGGTTCGGCCGCGGCGGCTTATGGAGCAGGCTATAGCCGCGATGCGTTATTTTCCTATATGCCGGCCTTTCTTATCGCGGGTGCAGCCTGTTTTGCCGCCACAGCAATGATTATGTCCTATAAAGCGTTTACACCTAAAAAAGTGCATATATAGGGCGCATCTATTCGATGGGTTTGCGCATCACATAGAAACACACCTATGGGTGATAGCGTTAGGATGCGTCAAGGACCTGACTCAGCAGTCAAACCATACATGATCAATCACGCTAGCCAAAAATACGTTTTGTCATATCGGGTAAATCAGCACCAAAAAACGCATCATTTACAACTTTTTGATGATAGCTATCTAAAACGCGTGCGACAACAGAGGCATATACGGCTCTTGCATCAACGGTAGCATCAAGATCCCATCCCTCAAAAAGATGCTTTTTATTTAAACCAGGCCAGTCACTGATAATTCGAGATTCATGAAGTAGTCCTCCAGCCATTAGAATAGCAGTGCCATAGCCATGTTCAATGCCTATATTTCGTTAATATACATGAATTAGTAGTGCCCGGGGCAAGTTCGACACCTGCATAAGGCAAGTCGAAGGCTAGAAACTTCTGCTATTAAGCTAGTTTGCAAGATTATCCCAGCAAACGAATGCGCAAAGCTTATAAACAACATGTCTTCACTAAAAGGCCTTGGCATTCAAACCTCAGAGCTTTTACTTAGTTGGCTGGCAAATCAAATATTACTTCAGCGTAACATCGATTTTGCTTCCTGACCAATTTGTCTCAAGCCAACATCTATATTGTTACCAGCAACGGATGGAAAACCAATCCGGAAAAAGTTCTTAGGGTTTCCACTATCGAAAAAAATGTGACCAGGCTCAATCAGCACGCCACGTTTTTGAAGCCGGGTTGCAAAAACGTCTGCATCAAATTGTGGCGGTCCAGCGAGCCAGAAAGAGGTGCCACCAGTTGCACCACCCCGGGAAAACATCGGCAAATGACGGTTTATCCCCTCATTCATAATATGCCAGCGCTCAGAGTAGATTTGCCGTAAATTCTTTAGATGCGCATCATGATACCCATGCGCCAGAAATATTGCTGTTGTTTCCTGAACTACGCTTGGCGGGTGCCGAACCGTTAGACTGCGGATAATTTTAACCGACTTGATGATGTCTGGATGGGCGACGATGTATCCCATGCGAATGCTTGGTGACAAGGTTTTGGAGAGGCTGCCCACATAAATCACGCGGCCAGTCTTATCATGTGACTTTAAGGCTGGTCGTAACTTTAAGTGGCCAACAAGGCCAATTTCGTAATCATCCTCAATCACCATTGCGTTTGCCGCTTCAGCCTTATGGATCAATTGCAACTGATGTTCTTCAGGCATGACAACCATGGTCGGGAATTGGCATCCAGGCGTAACATATACAAATTTGAAATTTTCTGGCAAGCTATCTGTATTAAGACCGTTATGCCCAACATCAACATATTCGATTTTATTATTATAGAGGTGAAATAGATGACGCGCTTCTTGATAGCCTGGATTTTCAAAGGCAATGGGTCGATCGTCATCATTGAATAATGTCGCTATGATACTCAGTGCATGCTGTGCGCCAACGGTAATCAGGATTTCATCTTCACTAACGTCAATTCCGCGGTAATGTAGTAGGCGCTGGCGGAGTTGGAATACCAGATCAGGGCAATCAATATCTACCGCTTCACTAGTCCAAATTGGCAGGGCTTTTCGTCCAAGAGCAAGACGTGAGCATTCCCGCCATGCCTCAATCGGAAATAATTCAGTATCAATTTGGTTATAAACGAAAGGAAACCGGAATTCAGTCCAGTTCTTGGGTTGCTTCGCACGTAATTTGGGTTCTGGTAACCGGCAATTGGCTGTTACTATTGGAGGTTGTGATTGCGGTGAAGATTCTTCGGCATAAAGCTGAGCAACATTTGGGTTGTTTGCCGAAGGCGTCATGCCCACGGTAAATCCAGACCTGTTGTGTGATTGCAGAATACCAATACCGACCAGATCCGAATAGGCTTCATAGGCGCTATTTTTCGAAACTTGTAATTGGTTTGCAATTTCGCGGCATGACGGCACTTTCTCGCCCTCGCGATAGATACCCCTGATAATGCGTGAACAAATAGCCCGGCGCACAAGATCCTTTTTACCAACCTCTGAGGAGGTGACTGTTGATAAAGCGTCTTGTGAACCCATCTTCACCTCCAGCAATGAGCCAAATTCATACTTTTATGGATCAGCGCTGATTCCATGGTAATAATTAGCAATCATAGAAATGTTATCACGAATGGACTTTTGTTAGCAAATTACCCACCAGTCGTGATCCAGATAGTTTTGGTTTGCATATATTGTTCCAGCGCCTCGGTTCCATTATCTCGTGCCAGCGAACCAGATTGCTTATATCCACCAAAAGGCGTTTTAATATCGCCTTCGGAAAATCCATTCACCGAAACTGTTCCGCATGGTAACCGTCGTGCCATCGAAATAGCCCGATCAATATCACGAGTAAAAACGGTAGCATGGAGGCCATAGTCAGTATCACTTGCGATTGCGAGTGCTTCTTCAGGTGACGCGACTGGCATAACGCCAAGCACGGGGCCAAAAATTTCATCGCGTGCTATGGTCATATCATTTGTAACCCCATCAAATACAGTTGGTGCAATGAACTGGCCGGGGCCATCAACATCACCGCCAACGACAAGTTTGGCGCCTTCAGCTGTTCCCTTGTTAATATAGCTCATGACCTGCGCCTTATGCTCCGGCGTAATCATTGACCCAATAGTTGTTTCCGGATCCAGAGGGTCGCCAAGTTGGAAAGCGGCAACACGTTTTAAGATTTTTTCCATGAAATCATCAACAAGCGGCTTGGCAATAATCTGCCGCATATTAGCCGAACAATTCTGTCCACCATTCCAGAAAGCAGCCATCGCCGCATGTTCGATCAGATCATCATTGATAACCGCATCATCAAGAACGATGAAAGGGCTTTTTCCACCCATTTCAAGACCAACACTTTTCAGATTACTATCACCCGAATAGCGCATGAACATTCGTCCAACCTCGGTTGAACCGGTAAAGGAAACAGTGTCAATATCGTTATGCATACCAATTGCCTGACCAGCTGTCTCGCCAAGCCCGGGCAGAATGCTCACCACACCAGCTGGTACACCAGCCTCGTTCAGTAATGCGCCAAGTCTGATCGTGCTAAGCGGGGTTTGTTCGGCTGGTTTCACCACAATCGAACAGCCAGCCGCAAGCGCCGGAGCGATTTTCCACACCGCCATCAAGAATGGGAAATTCCACGGTAGGATAGCCCCCGCAACCCCAGCTGGTTCCTTGACAATAAGCGCCATTGCGTCATCGCCAGTCGGGGCAATTTTGCCAAACGTCTTATCAGCCAATTCAGCATACCAGCGGAAAAAAGCCGGAGCTTCGGTACCAACCTCATGCAGACAGTCGGTAATCGTTTTACCAGCATCAATACTTTCCAGAACAGCAAGTTCTTCTTTGTTCTGTTCAACCAATGCAGCTAGTTTTAATAGCACGTCTTTACGATATTCTGGAGCTGAACGTGACCATGTACCTTCATTGAAAACACGGCGGCCAGCGGCAACAGCACGATCCACATCGGCGGCTTTACAATGGGCAAAGCTGGTGATCTTTTCACCAGTTGCTGGATTTGAGGTTTCAAGCTTGTCACCACCGGCGGCGTCACAATAGACCCCGTCAATAAATGCCTGTGTTGTCAGGCTGATGGTGTCTTTTATAGAATGGAAATGTGTCTTGGTCTGGGACATAAAACGCTCCTTCGTGATTGCAAGTTATAGATGATGGTCATCAGCATTAAATCTGGCACAAGGCTCAGCCTATCCCAAACTGCGGGCGAATTTTCGGATATCGGCGATCAGCAACTCTGGTTGTTCCATTGCCGCAAAATGCCCACCACGTGGCATTTCGGTCCATTGGGTGACATTATAAAGACGCTCGGCATAGGTTTTCGGCGGCCATGCCAGTAATTCCTTTGGGAATACTGCACAGGCGGTTGGCACCTCAACACGCCGTCCTTCGGGTGAGAGGACACGCCCACCTTCTTCGCGTCGTCCGTAATAAATCCATGATGCCGTATTAAACGTGCGTGTAACAATATAGACCATGATATTGGTCAAAAGTTGGTCTTTGCTATACACGCTTTCAACATCATTTCCGACCGTATCCGACCATGAATTCATCTTTTCCAGAATCCAAGCGGCAACACCAACTGGACTATCCATCATGGCGTAACTGAGCGTTTGGGGGCGCGTGGCCTGCTGTGTGCGATAGCCGTTCTCCATGATCTGATCGATCTCGAACTGGTCGGCCCAGGCCTGCTCTGCTGGTGTTTGCGGCCCGTCAGGGTGGCGCATTGTCAGGATATTAATGTGAATGGCCTGGCAGGTGGAGGGATGGTCATACCCAAGAAAGCTGGAAACAGCTCCACCCCAATCGCCGCCTTGCGCTATATAGCTGTCATAGCCAAGCGTATCAGTCATCAGGCTGTTGAAGGCCTTGGCCATGCGGCGGGGTCCCCAAGGGCGCGGTGGTCTGCCGGAAAATCCAAAACCAGGTAATGATGGCGCCACTACGTCAAAAGCATCTTTGACATCACCACCAAATCGTTCAGGATGAGCTAGCAAGTCAATAAAATCAAGAAATTCAACGACTGTGCCAGGCCACCCATGGCTGATAATCAGTGGTTTAGGATTTGGTCCACTACCTTTTTCGTGAATAAAATGTAAATCAACACCATCAACAGGCGCTGTAAATTGATCAAACCGGTTGATAGCCGCCTGTTGTTTGTACCAGTCAAATTCTTCGACCCAATATGCGCAGATTTCCTTCATGTAATCTAGATTGACGCCATAATCCCAGCCCCCATCATCCGGCATTTCATGCCATGGATATGAAGCAACGCGTGCTTTTATAGTCTCAATCGTATCTTCGGATATATCAAGATGATAAGGGGTTAGGTGTGCCATATTGGTCTTTCTTATTTTCAATATAAATCTAATATGCCGTAGGCCTGTAACTTCTAAGCCGCTTCAAAACGGGTAAGCTGTCATACATTATAATATCTGACTTATCCAAAAAACTGACTTCGATAAAAGGAGCAGAAATGCTTTTTTATAGGGACAGATTTAACGTTATGAGGTGTGAAGACCTGTATTTCAGCAGTTTTGTAAATTTATGAAAGGTAAAACAAGAAATTGAAAAATAACATAATATGCTGTTTCCACACTAGATTTTTCTAGAACTCAGGCGCGTGAAATAAGCCTATCTGTCCTTATTAATAGAATGCTTTGTCCCTTTCTTGCGGCGTTGTGGCCGTGAATGATTAGATATGACAAACGTCAATATTGGATATTGATCAAAGACAAACATCAAGGCCTAGCCTTGCGACATAGGGAGCAGGAAATGAAAAAGAATTCCTTCTGGAAAACGACTCTCACAGCGGCCGCCATTGTATTTGGCGTTGAGGGTGCGAGTGCCGAGACTGTGCTCAAGCTCGGAACTACTGGTAGGCTGGGTATGCCGATCGGTGACGCCATAGATCAAGCATTGATGCCAGCCTTGGAGAAAGTTTCCGGTGGCAAGATGAAAATCGAACCACATTATCAAAAAAGCTTGTGTGCTGAACAGAAATGCGGTGAACAGGCGAACCAAGGACTTATAGCTCTGTGGACCAGCTCTACGGCAAACTATGGTAATTTTGGATCAGAATTAGCGATTTTCGATTTGCCTTTCATCTTTAAATCACTCGAAGATGCTAAGCGTATTTCAAATGATTGGCTGGCCGAACGACAGTGTAAGCTGGCACTTGAGAATGCGGGGCATATTTGTCTTTCCGTTTATTCGAGTGGTGGCTTCAGGCAGCTTGGGAATGCTACCAAACCGATTCGGGTTCCTGACGATATGAAAGGTCTCAAGTGGCGGACTACCAAGAGCCCAGTTGAGTTCATGCTCGTTAAAAATTGGGGCGCTGTTCCCACACCTTATGATTGGAGCCAGCTATATCAGGGGCTTCAGTCAGGTGTAGTCGAGGGCCAGTATGTCGCTAGCCCCTGGCAGCATGTAGCAAAGCTTCATGAGGTTGCAAAATACTTCACCGAGATTGGTGGCATGTGGTCTGGTAATATTCTGGCGATGGATGCTAAGCAGTATAACGCGCTGTCTTCTCAGGAGAGAGAATGGTTACATCAAGCGGCCGATGCCTATGGTGAAAAAGTCAATGAGTTGGATAACGCTTGGATCAAGAATGGTGAAAATGCCATTAAAGAGTCTGCGAAAGAGTGGTATGTGCCATCTGAAGCGGAATTGACTCAATGGAGAGCCGGCGCAATTGGTGCGTGGTTGGATGCGAAGGGCACATTTGAGCCTGAGGTTGCCAAAAGGGTGCTTCTGGAACAAGGCATGGATAGTTTTGTGGCGCAGCTAGAAGAAGCTGGGGCGTTATAAATCATTCATCTATTAAACTTTGAAAAGATCATCTAGGCTTCGGATTAGCCTAGATGGTTTTTCTGAAACAAAACCTTCATATGTGAGTCATCATGGAAAGCATCCTTCTACTTGGCATATTGCTGTTTCTAATCCTTTGTGGTGCTCCCATTGGCTTCACTTTAATCCTAATACCTTTCTTTTATATTTTGATTACCGACGCCGTGCCTCTTGTCTTGATTCCAAGTCAGATGTTTACCGCCATTGATTCAGTACCATTGACAGCGATTGCGTTCTTTATGCTGACAGGTGAATTAATGACCAGTGCGACGATTACCGATCGGCTCGTGGCATTGAGCAGGGCGCTGATTGGCCGACTGCGCGGAGGATTGGCGCAAGTCAATGTGCTGGTAAGCATGTTTTTTGCGGGTATGAATGGGTCGGTAGTGGCTGATACGGCTACCGTTGGTGCTTTAGTATTACCAGCGATGAAAAAAGCTGGATACCCACCTGCCTTTTCTGCCGCCGTTACAGGCGTAAGCTCGACCATAGGCGGCATCATTCCGCCCAGCATCATGATGATTGTTCTTGCCAATGCGACCGAGATTTCGATTGCGTCATTGTTCGCGGCAGGGATTATTCCGGGCCTGTTGATTGGCGTGGTGATTATGCTCATCAACCATTATTTCGCGGTAAAATACGATTTTGAGCGCAGCGAAGAGTCGTTCTCGATAAAGCGCGCAGGTAAAGAGTTCTATCGATCCTCTTTTGCGTTGCTGATCCCCGTGGTTTTGGTTGGTTCAGTCATGGGGGGTGTTGCGTCGGTCGTTGAGGCTGGTGCTA
Source organism: Candidatus Puniceispirillum sp. (assembly GCA_018668795.1). Lineage (GTDB taxonomy): Bacteria > Pseudomonadota > Alphaproteobacteria > Puniceispirillales > Puniceispirillaceae > Puniceispirillum. The sequence goes on from JABJBD010000072.1 coordinate 12,688, forward strand.
TCACAGCGATGGTCGCGTTATTTACGGGTGTGTTTGTTTACCGTACTATTAAATGGAAGGAATGTGCTGGCGCTTTCCGTCGGGCATTCCGTAATTCGGCGATGGTTTTTATTATCATCGCAGCGTCGGGGCCGTTTAGCTGGTTGCTTACCTCATTGGGTGCCATCAATGATCTCGAGACTTGGCTATTGGGGCTTACCGATTCCCCAGTGATTTTTATTTTGGCACTGATGCTTTTCATTTTTCTGCTCGGAATGGTGATGGACTCCGCCGTAAATATAATAATCGTTGGCCCCGTTTTGGTTGATGTGATGGCGAAAGCTGGCTTTCCTGAGGTTCAGGCCGCCGTCGTTGTCATCGTTGGCTTCTTAATAGGGTCGGTAACACCGCCGGTTGGGGTTGCCTACTTTACCTCTGCAACGATCGCGCAAGTGCGATTAGAAGCGGTAGCGGTGGCGTTAGTGCCTTATCTAGCTGGACTGTTTCTACTGTTGTTTTTCATTATCGTCATTCCGGAGTTGACGATGTTTCTTCCCCAGATCATGAGTTAATAGAGAGCTATGTGGCAATTCCTGAATCACATTGACCGTTTTGTCCATCGTGCTTTAGAGGCACTTTGTTCACTGTTTCTGGCTTTGATGGTTGGATTCACCCTCTATACTGTGATGATGAGATATGTGTTCGCAAATCCACCTGTTTGGGGGGATCTGTTGACTGTTTTAAGTAATATCTGGTTGATGTTCATCGCGCTTTCGCTCACCGCCAGAGATAATGAACATATCGCATTAAATTTAATCTATGAAAAATTGCCTGCGAAGCTGGCTCTGTATGTCCGCCAGTTCTGGAAACTTATGATTATACTGGTCGGCTTCATTTTGATCATTTACGGGGTTGAGCTGGTCGAGGGTATGCGTGGCAAATACTGGGAAATGTGGCATTTTGAATTCACGGCAAAAGGCATTGAGTTTAAAGAGAACTACATGCCAAAAAAATACGCAGTGATGATCCTCCCAATAGCAGGGTTTCTGACCGCCTTTGGTGCTGCTATTTGTTTTCTGAAAAAGGTCTAATCTTTCTAATAAGATCTTAACAGTCAGCTTGTTTTGATATTCTAAATCATAGTTTTTTCCATAGCATGACCTATGCCTGTTGTCGTCCAACCAATAGCGTCAATGATGTCTGGTGTTTGTTCTACAGCTCTTAAACGGTCTCTGAGGCTATGCCTTAATCCATACACAACATAGCCATTGCCAATAGTTGATTTCATCCACTTATTAAGGGTGGTACTGGCTGAGTTGGCTTTGCATATCTGTCCATTATAGAAGCGTGGAAAGGCGACGCTACTATTCGCTCTTCTAGCCTTTGAGCCGCTCATAAAGAAGCTTCCTCAAGAGGTAATGGCTTAGCTTGCAGATTATCTGGCCCATCGCACACAGTTATATACTGATCCTGTCACTACGGTAATGCTACTGCACATCAACAGGAATATGGCGAATAAAATGGTCTATACCATCGCAGTTACGGATGTAAGAAGGGGAAATTTTGTACGACATTTTGAGCGTCACCAGAGCTGTTACCACGATAAACGCTTTTATTTCAGTGATATAAGAGAAAAAGTGGTGCCCGGGGGCGGACTCGAACCACCGACACGCGGATTTTCAGTCCGCTGCTCTACCAACTGAGCTACCCGGGCTTTGCCTCATCTCTATGCGTATCAGCTGACGCGCATGATCTGAACTGGTGATCAATGGTAGGACGCTTATGAAGCGCGATCACCTTAGCTCCAACGGATATAACGACCTTGCAAGGCAGTGTCCAGCCTCAATTGACCGAATAAAACAGTCTTTTAACGATCATCATCATTTCCGCCATCGTGATCGCGCCTGCTATCCAGTCCAGCATTATCAGCTTCGGCCTCGGCAATCAAAGCATCTATAATCGTATCATCTGCTGCATCGACCGCAGGGATTGCATATTTACCCTGAAACCAACGTCCCAGATCAATATCAGCACAGCGTGACGAACAAAAAGGCCGCGCCACATTACTGGCCATATCACCACATATCGGACATTTAACCGGCTTTAGTTTCGATTTAGGCGATATAGACATAACGACCTCAATTAATAATATAGGCAGGTGCGTCGGGGGCGACATCTGACAACACTACAGGACGAAGCGGCCTGTCAAGTGCCGCACAAGCTGATGACCCTTCGCTCGACAACCATTTGGCCACCGGCGCCGAAACAGCCAGTTTGATCTCAGTTGGTGCTGGAGGCAAAGCGATACGATGCGCCACAAGCCGTAATCCAGCAAGCGCACATTGGGCGATACGATCTGCCATAACATCGGGTAAAGTTTGTTCGCCATGTGGCACGCGCATTTCCAGCAATCCCCCACGGGTAAAGCCCATAATTTCAGGGTGGCGTGGATCCCCGGCGCAAGCCTCGGAAAATTGTGCCAGAACCGTTTTTCCTGCCTTGCTAGCCATTCGGGGCATATCCACCAGAATTGCGCCACCCATTGCTCGTAAACGGACCTGACGAATAATTTCGGGCACAGCATCCATCAGCAGATACGGTATCATATCATTAGCTTTGGGACTATTATAACCAGCACTATCCACATCAATCGCCCATAAGGCATTTGTGCGCTGGCACCATAGTTGCCCACCATGCGGCAATGGCACCTTTGTTTGCATCGCATCATCAATCACCTCATCAAGCATTATGGCAAGATACTGTTTGGCGGTGGTTTCATGCGCATCAATCACCTGTGCATGCGGGGCATGACGCGCGACCTGTCCAGTTAGACCACCGCCATCATGGATTAGGCACGGCGCACTTGCCATATGCATCTGGCCAGATGGCACCTTTGTCCCCATTTGCCAGGCATGTAGCAATGCCTTTACATCGGCTTCCATCGCGTCAACCGATAGGGCATTTGCAGAGCTACGCATGATAAAGCCAAAATCATCCGGCAAGATCGTCTTGATCATGGCTTCCTGCGCTTTGCCATTATCTGACGCCGAAAATCTATTAGACCGGAAAACACCACTGCTAGCGGGCAGCAAAATGCCATAGGGCGACACCAGACGTGCGCCTAGAACGGCCTGCCACGATTTATCTTCACGCGGTGCCGCGGTGATTGTTACAGCCCGTATATCACCGGATGCAGGTCGGTCTTTTGCCCGTAACCGCACGCTGATGGCTGTACCATCATGCAATTGGGCAGTGGCACGATTCTGAGCGATGAAAAGTTGTTCAATTCGGGCAAAATGCACTGTCCCTATCAGGCTAGGCATGTCCCAACGGCGATGCCATATCTCAACAATAGTATCTGGCATCACATCTTGAAGAGCCAAGACCCCCTTGTCGTTTCCACGTATAAAGACAACACGCGTCTGCCCTGGTGCCTCGTCAAAATATATATGGGTAACCGCATCGATCATATCATGTCCGGCATGTGCATAACATCAAAACCCTGTCCACCTAGCATAGCTGCTACATCAAACAAGCTGAAGCCAACGATATTTGAGTAGGATCCGCTTATCTGCTGGACAAAAATTGCCGCCATGCCCTGAATTGCATAACCGCCAGCTTTGCCTTGCCATTCACCAGTTGCGATATAGCTGTCAATATCGTCCGGCGTGAGCGTACGGAAACGCACCATACTGGTGACTAGACGAGTTCGCAAATGACCATCTGGTGAGATCAGCGCAATACCGCCATAAACACGATGACGACGCCCAGACAACAAAGCCAGACACGTACGTGCGGACGCTTCATCCTCAGTTTTGGGCAAAATACGCTGGCCGCGTGCAACGACTGTATCGCCGGCCAGAATAAATTTATTAACGGCGTCCGCATTCTGGTTGCGAACTTTTAGCACCTTTTCCGATGCCATGCGCACGGCATAAGGCTGAGGTTTTTCGTGTTTTTGCGGGTTTTCATCAATATCGGCAATCATAATTGTCGGCGATAGCCCGATCTGGCCTAGCAGTTCACGCCGACGCGGTGACGCCGAAGCCAACACTAACGAGCTATCTAAGCCAGTCTTTTTATGTTCTTGAGATGTCTGTTCCGTAGTCATAGCGCAAGACTTCCTAGAATGGGCGCTTCCATGTTGCGCTTATCCGAAACATAACAGAAAGCGGCAACATCATGCACTTTGCAACACTATGTCCATAGCCTTACTAGGCCAGTACCAGAGGTTTACGGTTACTTGAAACGGAACGTTATGCGGCCTTTACTGAGGTCATATGGGGTCATTTCAACATTCACCCTATCACCTGCCAGCACACGGATACGATTCTTCCGCATCTTGCCACTAGTATGGGCAAGCACTTCATGATCATTATCAAGTTTCACCCGAAACATTGCGTTGGGCAACAGTTCTGCAACTGTACCTGAAAATTCAATTACGCCTTCTTTGGCCATGTGACCCTTTTCCATAGATGCTAAGTTGCAATAGAGATGCGCAAAAAAGCCGTAAAGGTCAAGCTTTTCCTGTAATTTTCGTATCAAGATAAATACTGAGCTTAGCTGCAATGTCATCGCGTACCGCGCGATAGGCTGCCAAACGCTCTTCTCGGCTTCCTTGCAGATCGGCCAAATCATCAACTGGCCAGTATAATGTTTCACAATCAACATTACGCACGCGTTCCTGTGCGGCTATGTCGGCCTCTTTGGAAAAGGAAATAATCACATCATAAAATTCACAATCCAGATCAGCAAATGATTTAGGCGTATGTCCGATCATATCAATATTAATTTCCGCCATCACCGCCATCGCAAAACCATCTGGTGCACCAGGCCTTACACCACAGGAATCAGTAAAAATCTTCCCCGGAAATGTTGCTTTCACCATGGCTTCAGCCATGGCTGAACGCACCGCATTCAAGTTACAAGCAAATAGAATCGCGCCAATCGATCCTGTTGCTTTTTTTATATCTTTATCGCTCATCTCATTTGCCTATCCAGCGTTCGGGCTTATCTTGTTTGCAGTACACAAATTAATGTAAAAAGGCGGCGTGCAGTGTCGAAATCAGTTTCAACCTTACCGTCAAGCCGCTTTTGTAGAATTTCAGACCCTTCATTATCCAAGGCACGTCTTCCCATATCGATAGCCTGAATTTGTGATGGTGATTTTGTGCGGATCGCATCGTAATAAGTATCACATACGGTAAAATAATCGCGTATAACCCGCCGCATTGGCCCTAGTGCCATAAAAAACTGGGTAAGGTTTTTCTCATCAGTACCACGGATGTCAAAATTGATGTGCCGCCCTTCAAGGCGCAGATACAGATGAAATGGCCCATAATGATCAGGTAAATCAAAGAGGTTATCCTCAATAATATCATAGATTGCGATTGCGCGTTCCTGCTCAGCTTCGGCACTGCGACGTGGGGCATCAGCCTCGTCAAGCTCGATCTTGACAAGTCGGCGTGCCTGATCACTTTCATGTCCACCATTATTGGACATTGCTTCCCCTCGCTAATGAACGCGGTCAAAACCGTTTAAAGACCAGCTTATGATAATCAGCTAACCAGTCTAGCATAATTATATGTTACTTAGATTTTGTCATCCGTATTGTCATTGACAACGCATGTGCACCAAGCCCTTCAGCTTCTGCAAGAGTTACACCGGCTGGTGCGATTCTGGCAAAGCTCCCTGCATCACATCCCACCAATGTCGTGCGCTTCATAAAATCAACCACGCCAAGACCAGATGAAAATTTTGCAGTGCGCGCTGTGGGCAATACATGATTGGGTCCAGCAATATAGTCTCCAATCGCTTCGGGCGTATAGCGTCCAAGAAAAATGGCACCAGCATGACGTATTTTAGCAGCCCATTCTTCTGGGTCAGCTACTGCGAGTTCCAGATGTTCGGCGGCAATACGGTTGGCGAGTTCAGGCATTTGTGCCATATCAGGCACAGTGATAATCGCCCCATTATCTGCCCATGACTGACCCGCCACTGTCGCCCGATCAAGACGGGGCAACATAGCGGTCACTGCCGCATCAACAGCATCAGCAAAATCAGCATCATCAGTGATCATAATTGACTGCGCAGCTTCGTCATGTTCGGCCTGAGACAACAAATCAGCTGCAATCCACTCAGGATCATTCTGGGCATCGGCAATCACCAGAATTTCTGATGGTCCCGCGATAGAATCAATACCGACAGTGCCAAATACCTGACGCTTTGCCGTGGCCACAAAAGCATTGCCAGGCCCAACAATTTTATCAACAGATGCAATAGTCTGTGTGCCATAGGCAAGTGCCGCTACCGCCTGTGCCCCGCCAACGCGCCATATTTCTGTCACCTCGGCAAGTGCCGCTGCCGCCAGCACCAGCGGATTAACATAACCATCAGGCGCTGGGACGACCATAACGCGGCGCTCAACACCAGCAACCGCTGCTGGAATCGCATTCATTAGAACTGATGATGGATAAGCTGCTTTACCACCAGGCACATAAAGTCCAGCCGCATCAACTGGCGTATAGCGCATAGACAGGGCAACCCCGTCATCATCAAGACTACTAAAATCATCTGGCACCTGCTTTTCGTGAAAAACACGAATGCGATCACGCGCCATCTCAAGCGCTGCCCGCAATGACGGATCCAACGCATCAAGTGCCGATTGCATTTCAGCCTTTGAAATGGCTAGGGCTGCGACTTTGTCCTGTTTGAAACGGTCAAATTCCTCTGTCAATTCAAGTAATGCCGTGTCACCTTCATTGCGGATACGCGCTAGAATAGATGCAACAACATCAGCAACATCTTGGTTTGACTCGCGTTTGCTATCAAGCAATGCCGAAAAATGTGCTTCAAAATTAGCTTGATTATAATCCAGCCTGATCGCCATGGTCGTTATAACTCTCTTCTTTTCTTTGAATTTACGCCCTAAGCAGAGTCATGCAAAGGATGAACTGCTGTTGGTCGGGTTAGGTCAATATCTTCAACAATGACGTCAATTGCCTTAACCAGCAATTTTATCGTTGCGTTACCTGAAAACAACAAACTTATCGTCCATTTTGCTTCTTGTGCATCCTGCTTTTCCTCTGTCGCGTGAAATGGATCAACCTGAAGCGCCAGAAGACTCAGCAGACTGTCACGTCGATTACCAGGCATACCGCTTTGTTTCACTTGTTCAACATTAAAAATCTGCATTCCAGATAAAACCCGTTCATAAACATCACCACCATCTTCCAGCGTTACCCCATCCAGCGGGGGGCGTTCCCAGCAAAAACGATTGGCAACAAGAACAAAGCGTTTGCCTGCCTTATCTATTTGCAAATCATTACCTGGAATTATGGCGTCCTGAAACAGCGATGATAAAACCGCCATATCATCGGTATCCTGCGCTCGAAGTCGCAAACTACCATTTATGCTTTTCATAGTTTTATCGTCACTCATATCCCTTAAGCCTATCAGTCAGAGCCTGATTTCCGCGTGATGTGTGCACCGCAATTACCAAGCTTTTTTTCCAGATGGCTGTAACCACGATCTAGGTGATAAATGCGGTTAACCTTGCTTTTTCCTTTGGTCGCTAAAGCAGCCAAAACCAAAGATACCGACGCACGTAAGTCGGTCGCCATTACGGGTGCAGGGGTAAGGCTATCACGCCCACGGATCATGGCAAGTCCGCCATCAACCTTGATATCGGCACCCATGCGCACAAGCTCTGGCACATGCATGAAACGGTTTTCAAAAATCGTTTCGGATATACGCGATGATCCATCAGCAACACACATCATCGCCATGAATTGTGCCTGTAAATCGGTGGGGAAGCCCGGAAACGGATCCGTTACAATATCAACTGAGCGCATCTGCTTATCGGCACGAACGCTGATATAATCAGAACCCACTATGACCTCTGCACCAGCCTCACGCAAAGCCATAATCAGCGCATCCAGATGCTTTGGTGCAGCCCCTTCAAGCCTGAGGCTGCCTTTCGTCATGGCCGCCGCAATGGCAAATGTACCAGCTTCAATTCGATCAGCCACAACGGCATGCCGCGCCACACCAAGACTAGCCACACCTTCGATGACAAGAGTATCTGTGCCAGCGCCCGCGATCTTTGCACCCATCGCGTTCAGACAATCAGCAAGGTCAATAATTTCGGGTTCACGCGCAACATTGACCAATTCAGACGTGCCATCAGCCAGTGCCGCTGCCATCATTGCATTCTCTGTTGCACCCACCGACACCATTGGGAATACGACCCGTGCGCCTTTCAAACCTTTTGACGTGCGTGCCTGAATATAGCCATCAGCTAATTCGACCATTGCGCCAAGTGCCTGCATCGCACGAATGTGCAAATCAACAGGTCGTGTTCCAATCGCGCATCCACCTGGCAAAGATACACGCGCTTCGCCAAAGCGTGCCAGCAACGGTCCAAGCACCAATATCGATGCTCGCATTTTGCGAACCAGATCATAAGGAGCATCAAAATTATCTGCCGCCCCTGCCAAGGTTACCGTTTCGCCGTCACGGGCGACATCAACGCCATGATGTCGAAGCAAATCTTCCATCAATAAAGTGTCAGCAAGACTTGGTACATTATCGAGCGTCAAAGTTTCTGACGTCATCAGCCCAGCTGTGAGTAAGGGTAGCGCTGCATTTTTGGCACCACTGATTTTGATATCACCAACTAGCGGAACCCCGCCGGCAATCTCCAAATAATCCACTAGGCTACCCTTTCATATCAGATTTGGCTTCAGACAATTTAGTATCGTCCGAGATGATGTTGTTTGATGCTGTGTTAACCGCTTTGTCACTAGTAGCCCTTGCGCGCGCTTGTGCCTTGCGCCGGAATAGATTTTCCCTGAGCGCCGAAGCCAAACGGTCATCTGCATGTGCTCCGGTTGATTTTGACCTTTCACGATCTGACATGCGGTTACTCATTCACTTTCAATCTTGGTATTACCCATAACGACGTTTGCTATCAGAGCTAACCATGTTTAGACTTTGTGGCAGTATTTTGTTGTTTGCAAGATACGCCAAAAGCTTCAAAGAAATATTGTGTTATGTATAAGCTTAGTTTGGCACTAAATCCACCTAATTGCAGGACAGCTATATGGCATTCATACGCAAATATGCACTACCAGTTACGCTGGTAACTGGCCTGCTTCTGTTTTTTGCTAGCGGCACACATAAATTGGTGAGTTGGGAAGCAATTAGTTCGAATTACAGCATACTGAAACAATTTGCCAATGATCGCATTTTGGCAAGCTATGCGATGTTTTTCCTCCTTTACTTAGTCGTTGTGGCTTTTTCTTTGCCTGTTGCTTTGCCTTTGACCCTGACTGGTGGCGCTCTTTTAGGTTGGCCAGCTGGCGTAGTGATTATTTTTGCGGCAACAATGGGGGCTGGCGTAGTTTTTATGGCCGCCCGGACAGTTTTTTCTGATTTTCTTAGGGTGAAAGCAGGACCCTTTTTGGCGCGGCTTGAAGCTGGCTTCAATGAAAATGCCTTTAGCTATCTTCTGGCATTAAGGCTGATACCTGCCGCACCGTTCTGGGTAGTGAATATTATCCCCGGCCTTACACAAATGAAGCTGACATCTTTTTTACTAGCTACCTTTATCGGCATTATACCTGGTACGATGGTATTTGTTTCAGTTGGGCGTGGATTTGATACTATTCTTGCATCAGGCCAGACGCCTGACCTGTCAGTGCTGTCATCACCATCAATCTTGATTGCCCTAGGCGGTTTGGGCGCATTATCCTTGATGCCCGTCATCTATAAACGGTTCACCGCGCACAACAAACAATCAGAGACGCAATGATGCAAACAATAAACGCCGATATTGTGATCATTGGTGCTGGGTCAGGGGGGCTTAGCCTCGCTGCAGGTGCAGCGCAAATGGGCGCACATGTGGTTATGTTTGAGGGTGGCGAGATGGGCGGTGATTGTCTCAATACCGGTTGCGTGCCATCAAAGGCTTTGTTGGCAGCCAGTAAGGCGGCCTATAATGCGCGTAGCAAGGCAAATTTCGGCGTTCGCGTTGCTGATACTAAAATTGATTTTGCCACTGCCAAAAAATATGTCGATAGCGTGATTGCTAAAATTGCCCCACATGATTCCGTTTCACGCTTCACCAGTCTTGGTGTAACGGTCATCAGCGAATATGCCCGTTTCAAAACGGCTCATATTGTAGTGTCTGATACGTATGAAGTTAGGGCAAAATATATTGTGATCGCGACTGGATCGACAGCACTGATCCCGCCAATTCCTGGACTCGACAAGGTTCCCTATCACACCAATGAAACCATTTTTACCGACTATGACAAGCCTGACCATCTGGTCATCATTGGGGGCGGGCCAATTGGTGTTGAAATGGCACAAGCACATAATCGGCTTGGGGCAAAAGTCACCATTGTTGAAGCACTGGCTGTCATGGGACGCGACGATCAGGAACTTGTAAATATTTTAAAACAACAGTTGATGCATGAAGGCGTCACCATCATCGAAGGTGCAGGTGTCACCAAAATTGACCAAAACACTGACTCGTCCCCGCAACGCGACAAAAAAATTATAGTGCGATTGGCAGACGGGCAGGTTCTTCATGCCAGCCATCTGCTTGTTGCGATAGGGCGCCGTCCGACAATTGACCGACTTGACCTTGATATGGCAGGAATTGATCATAACACCAAAGGGATCATCACAAACAAAAGACTGCGTACTAATAAGAAACATATTTACGCTATTGGTGATGTTGCTGGACGCCAACAATTCACCCACATCGCCGGTTATCACGCTGGTATTGTGATCCGCAACATCCTGTTCAAGCTTCCTGCCAAAATTGATAATAGCGCGGTTCCATGGGTAACCTATTGTGATCCCGAACTGGCACATGTCGGGGTAACCATTACCGAAGCCAGCGCTAAATATGGTGCCCATAATATCAGTATTTTTACTTCGCCCCTTGCAGACAATGATCGGGCTATAGCAGAATCTCGTACCGAAGGGATGGTTAAAGTCATCACGCATAAAAAAGGGCGCATTCTGGGCGCTTCAATTTTGGCACCTGCCGCTGGTGAAATGATACTAGCCTGGGCAGTGGCGATCACAGCAGGACAAAAAATGAGTACGATGGCCAGCGTGATTGCACCCTATCCCACATATGGCGATGCCAGCAAACGCGTAGCGGGTAGCTTTTATACTGAAAAACTGTTCAGTCCACGCATAAAACGCCTCGTTCAGTTCTTGCTCAAATTTTAACGGCATTTAGCTCAAACATCCTGTCAGATACAGATCGCAACCTAATTGCAATATATATTTGTTACTATATGGTACATAAACAATGATATGTTCAGTTTTAATCGTTATTTGAGGAGTTAATGAATGTCTATTTATGCAACCATGAAACAAGCTATTGATGAACGCGACATCGACCTTTGGGGATCAATATATCATGATGATTTCACCTTTGTGCGGCATCAGTCAGGTACCAGCATGAACAAAAACGAACTGATAGAGATGGGTAAAATGATGATGGCAAACGACGCTGTTCAGTTTCATGACAGCCGTTGTGTCTATGAGAATGACGACATTCTTGTCGAACATTCAGTTATCGATTTTCCAGATGGCAGCCGTGAAGCCATCATGAGCGTAAACATGCTAAAAGATGGTAAAATTGTCCGCACCGAAACAGGCGCAACACCTCTGAATAAATAGATTACATGTAAAGGGAGTTGACAACCCGCCAGCTCCCTTTAAATATTTAGAATCATAGCTTAGGAATTAATGAACTGCTTAATCAACTCGGTTTCCCGTTCGTATTTTTCCAGCATTCTTTTCACAACATCCCCGATTGAGACAATCCCGACAAGTTTATTGTCTTTCGTAATGGGCACATGCCGAATTCGATTCTCGGTCATCAGATGCATCAATTCTGAAGATGAAGCCTGTTGGTCAACCGTTATAACTTCGGTTGTCATAAGGTCTTGGGCTACCATTCCTTTCAGCGTTTTTCGTTCTGACAAATGGCAGATAATATCCCGTTCAGACAGAATCCCCAAAACCCGCATATTCAAATGATCAACAACAACGACAGTGCCGATACGCCATTCCACAAGCATATCAACCACGCTTTCAAGGGTGCTGTCGGCATTTACAGTAACGCACCCTCTTTCAATAAGTTTGGCAATAAATGGTGTCATTTTTAACCTCCCCCAATGTGACCTTAAAGTTTGCTTCGGAAAAATAATTTATGTCAAATTAGAGAAAGTAGATTTTCATCCACCAGATAGCAGACCGCCAATCCTGCTTGCAAAGCTTTACACTCTATTGTAAATACCGCATCAGTGCTGCCATAGCTCCAGCGGTAGAGCGCACCCTTGGTAAGGGTGAGGTCGCGTGTTCGAATCACGCTGGCAGCACCATTCACCAAATCATCTATGATGTTAAAAGGCTGTATTTCTGTCTTTAGAGCGACAGACCCATATCTTCATATTCATCCAATGAAGCTGCTCAGTTCCGTGACTGGTGTATTGAACCAACTGATGTTATTGCTCTAGTTCTGCTTGCTGTCTTCACAGATCACCAACGACGAGGTCTGATGCGCACGCAGAGAATACCATCCTGCTCAATAAAGTCAGACCTTGGCAATCCAGCCCCTTCTGCTAAACGCATACCTGTGTCAGCTATTGGGGCTATCAGCTATCTTTTCTCATCTAAATTAAATCATATTCTCGGCAAGATTGAGGTGGGTTAATCTCAATTCCTCAAAAAGACCCTCTTCATATGAAGACAGTGGCCTCTTCTTGTTTTCCGGAAGTAAAATAGCTGTAGGAGATGGCGAAGCATGCTTCACCCCAAACCTAAACATTTCCACTATAATTGGGATCAAGTCCATTCCCTTCGAAGTCAAAGAATAAATTTTACGTTGTGAGTGCGTTGGATCGTCAAAGGAGCTCAGCAATTCAAGATCGCACATTCGTTTCAACCGTTTTGCCAAGGTGGCAGAAGAAATGCTTTCATTATTGTTCATCAAAATCGAATTAAAGGTTCTTTGGTTACAAAAAACAATATCTCGAAGAATAATTACTGACCAATGGTCTGCAATCACCTCTGCAGCTGATGAAATTTGACAATAATTTTTGGCCTTAGATATTATGTTTGATTTAATCATTTGGTTCATAGTTTTTTTCTCAAACTAAAATTGGCGATAACGAGTATGGAATATGGTTTATATAAACCTTGCTAAATTAGAAAGTAGTTTAAAATGAATAAAAGTTTTTCTTTAAGATAAATGCTCAGTTTAACTAAGTGGATAACTGATCCAGTCACACTTTATAAAAAGGAAATTCGTTATGATGGTAAAGCTTACTCAGGACCTGGCACGTGGTTTTAAGCCCTGGAAAGATATGTTTGATGAGAATGAGGCTACTTTAAATGCGCTTGGGGCAAAGCTTGTTTTTGCAGGAACCGAAAAGGAAGATGACAATAAGCTTACAGTTATAATCGATTTTGAGTCCCCCGAAGCTATGAAAGCGTTTGGAGGTCACGAGGAACTTAAAGCTAAAAGAGCCGCCGCAGGCGCTATCTTGGAGACTACAGTTGTAACACCAATGAGTGGAGAATCCTTCACTCGGTAACGCACAGCGAATTGGGGTGAGCATAACAATACTAGTTTGCTTTGGTTCATCCCAAATTATTCAAATAACAATGAAAGAAGGAAGATTAATATGCCCATCGAAGTTAAAAGTTTTGCATCACAGGCAGACGAGGCCAAGGACATGCCAAACGCACGTATGGAGGCGGTAAACGTTCTGGGTCAGCGGGTGATGAAGCTGACGCTTGCGCCAGATTGGAAATGGTCCACCGATATCAAGCCAATTGTTGGCACGTCTAGCTGCCAAGCCACGCACACCGGGATCATAGTGGAAGGCGCTATCCATTGCGTCTGTGACGATGGTTCAGAAGCCACCTATTCCGCTGGCGATGCATATGCCATTTCACCTAATCACGACGCTTGGTGCGTTGGAGGAAAGCGTGCGGTTGTATACGAATTCGCAGGAATGTGGGGAGAGTAGAAATGAAAAACAAACTTAATGGAATTTTGAGTGTGCTAATTTTAGCGGCTTCAGGGTCGGCTGCTGTCGCTGACGGTCATTATAACGGCCAAGGATTTTCCAGCGTTGTTTCCTCATCGACTATTGAAGGAAAATCTGGATCAATTGTCCATACGATTGCCGAAGATTTTTGGCAATATCAAAACGCACCTGAGGGCTGGCCCACTGCAGCCATGGCAACTTGCCATTTCACTATGTTGATGGTACCGGGAGAGCAAGCACCTTCGTCGATTAATGGCATTTGTGAGTCAGTCGACCCAGACGGAGATGCTTCGGTATGGGTTGCAGCGATTGACCCAAGCACAGGAATTGGCAACGGGAATTTGACCAGCGGCACAGGAAAATACAAAGGGGTAAAAGCTTTGCCAACGTTTCAAACCACATTCCAAATTGACGCAACTCACAGCATTTACGATTTTAAGTGGTAAACTACATCGCAATCCGACGAAAATTAGTCGGCTTTATTACATCCTTAAAACATCAGAAATATGGAGAAATAGAATGAAAAGATTCCTCATCCAACGGGAAATGGACGGCATCGGTGGTGCTCCAAGGAACGATTTAAACAATGCTGGTAAAGGCTCCGAAGAAGTTTTGGAGGCTATGCGATCTGAAGGTAAAAATATCCAACAAGAGCA
>JABJBD010000057.1 GCA_018668795.1 Candidatus Puniceispirillum sp.
CCCCGCCGGTAAAGCGGCGTGGTGCCGCCGACTGGATTGATCTAATCTTAAAAGATCACGGATTTTTGCGGCTTTTCTGGCATAATCGGCATGAAATAGCCCCCGGCATGTGGCGTGGCAATCAGCCTGGCCCAGTCGAGGTAGGTAGAATAGCTGCTAGCGGGATCAAAACGATCATAAATTTACGCGGGCCACGAGATGATGGCGTCTGGCAGCTTGAAGCTGAAGCCTGTGCCAAAGCGGGCATTACCTTGCTGGATTTTACCGCCCGTTCGCGTGCCGCACCGGATAAGGCCATGTTGCATGATGCCAAAGCCATTTTCACCGCTATAGAAAAACCAGCCTTGATGCATTGCAAATCAGGTGCTGACCGCGCTGGATTGATGTCTGCTTTATATATGCTGGTTGCAGAAAAACGTCCTGCCCGTGAAGCCGCCAAGCAACTGGCGTGGAAATATGGACATGTGAAACAAGCCAAAACCGGCCTGCTTGACGTCTTTTTCAAAGCCTATTTCCCTTATGAAGATCAAGGGATGGCATTTTATGATTGGGTCGATAATATCTATGACCCTGAAGCCATGCTGGCTGAATTCCGTTCGCAAGGCTGGGCAGACCGCCTTATCGACAGCGTATTACGCCGCGAATAAGCATATCCATATTGTCTATTTATCGGCAAAGAACTGTAGCTTGCATAAGCGTGCATAAAGGCCGTCTTTGGCAATCAGATCATCATGCGTGCCGGTTTCGGTAATGCCGCCATCTTCCATCACCAGAATCATGTCGGCATTGCGCACAGTCGCCAACCGGTGCGCAACCACCAATGTGGTACGTCCCTTTTGCAACCGTTCAAGTGCGGTTTGCACCTGTTTTTCCGACGCGGCATCAAGCGCGGCTGTGGCCTCATCAAGAAGCAGAATGGGTGCATCTTTCAGCATGGCTCTGGCAATCGAAATGCGTTGCCTTTGCCCCCCCGATAGACGATTACCCATGGCACCAACCTGAGTCTGATAGCCATCTGGCAGTGCCATTATAAAATCATGTGCGGCGGCATTTTTGGCAGCGGTCATAATGTCGTCATTAGTGGCATCAGGCCGACCAAAAGCAATATTTGCTGCTACCGTATCTTCGAACAGAACCGCTTCCTGGCTTACCAAAGCTATATTTGCCCGCAGACTTTCGATTGTCAGATCACGGATATCCTGTCCATTAATTGAAATCATACCCGCATCAACATCATAGAATCGCGGCAATAGATTGATAATTGTTGTCTTGCCAGCCCCGCTTGGCCCAACCAAAGCCACGGTCTGGCCTGATGATGCGTTAAAACTCACATCACCAAGAGCGGTTTCTTTGCCATAGGTAAAGCCGACCTTGTCAAAGCGAATATCACCCTTGTCGCCTTTGCCAATTTTTAATGTACGGGCATCCGGAGCATCGATTATCAGTTTAGGAATGTCCAGCAATGACAGAATTCGTTCCGCCGCCGCCAAGGCTTCCTGTGTCACCGCATTC
Organism: Candidatus Puniceispirillum sp.; assembly: GCA_018668795.1. Classification (GTDB taxonomy): domain Bacteria; phylum Pseudomonadota; class Alphaproteobacteria; order Puniceispirillales; family Puniceispirillaceae; genus Puniceispirillum. The sequence goes on from JABJBD010000057.1 coordinate 1,513, forward strand.
AACGTGCCAATACCCCGCACGGGTTGCACGAGCATGATTAAGGTGGTGATAAAGGCGATAACATCGCCCACCTGCATATCGCCATTGGCAACACGCCAACCTGCCAGCGCAACAACACCGCCAACAGCTAAACCGCCAATAACCTCAAGAATAGGGTCAATCATCGCGCGTCCAGTAAGCAAGGCAACAAGCCGCGTGAACAAACCATCAAAGGCAGTTGCAGTACGCTTGGTTTCTGACGCTTCCATCTGATAGGCCTTGACCATCCGCACGCCTTGTAGCGTTTCGGCCAGAAGCGACGTCACGCCTTCCATATGCGATTGCAGACTACCCGAAGCCTTGCGTTGGCGATTGCCAATACGAATGATCGGCTGAATAGCGATTGGATAGACAGCCATGACAATCAGTGTCATCAGCCAGTCAAGATAGATCATCGCGCCGATAAGCACGATCACAGTCAGCGCATCACGCACCAGATTATTAGCTAGTCGGACAAAGGCTTCGCGCACCAGATTCAGATCATTCATGATACGTGACATGAATGTGCCAGCTGGTTCGCGCGTGACCACCGATAGATCCGCCTCGATCAGGCTTTTTGCCATGTCTTTTTGCAAATCGGTTGTCACCCGCAAAGCCAATTTATTGACCTGAACCGTTTGGGCAAACAAAGCACCGCCTTTTAGCAAGGCTAGCAGAATAATAACAGGTGGCGCATATAGAATGACCTCGCCAGCGCGGCCATCAGCAAGGGCGTTAAAAATATATTTGGTTAAAAGTGGATAAGCCGCCGCCGTTGCCGCAACAAAAGCCATCAAAGCGACTGTACCTGCTAACTGGCCACGATAGCGCCGCACCCAACCTTGCCACATGCGATTAAAAATCTGGCGGTTTGCTCCGCGCTTATCAAGGGTCTTAGACATTAGCTCTATCCAGCATGCTGTGGCGGCAGAAGGTCGGCAATTGCCGCTGCCACGCTTTCAGGCATGATCGTATCAATTTGTCCCGGAATGCCAATTTTTTCCTCATCAACACATACAGCCAGAATATTCGGACTGTAAGTCAAAGGGCGGGACTGTGCAAATAGGCCAATTGATGGTGTCCCCGCCACCGCCGACAAATTCAACAGGCTGGTATCATTGCCAGCATAGCAAATCGAACGGACAAACAGGGCAATAGCGACATCCAGCTTGTTGGTACAACTAATCACACCAGTCACATCAGCAAGATATGAAAACACATCGTCTATAATCGGCTGTTCCGAAGGCGCACCCATCAAACCAATGTAAATGTCAGGCCGGTCTTGGCGCATCTGTGTTACAAGTCTGGCAAAATTTTCAGCTGACCAGCGCCGATCAGGGTGCATGGCCCCTACCCCCATGATGATGAACGGGCTTTTGCCATTATCATCAACACCGATTTGATGCGCCGCCAGAAATTTATCCGCTTCGTCAAAAGCAAAATCGGTTGGTGTGATATGCCACGTGTTTGTTACAGGGGCAAACCCATTAATATCAGCAAAGATCGCCATTTTGCTGGTTGGATGTTGGTGGCGCGCTGACTTTGGCAGGAAGTAACCACGATTCAACCAGTATGACTGACTGCCAATGCCATATCCAAAACGAGCGGGAATGCCCGCCAGCCAAGCGGCAATGGCATAGGTGGAACTGTGATGCATGATGACGACCTGATCAACGGCTGTGTGCCGAAAGCGTCGAGCTAGCCGCCATAGACCCATAAAGCCGTCATGCTGGCCACGCTGGCCGCGCTGTGACCTGTCTATATCTAGAATCTCGACAACGCCGGGGGTGTTGGCGAATAATACTGATGCCTGCACGGTTGGTTTGGTAGCCAGAATGACATCATAAAAATCGGCAAGATGATCGATCCACGGTTTATGCCAGACCATATCACCAATACCAACAAGCGGCTGAATAACAAGTAAACGGCGGCGTGGCATCCCCTCTTCGGGGGTTTCAAGTCGTAAGAAAGACGTCATAGATATCTAAAACCAATCCCAATTCGGCGCCTGCTTATCTGGTAATGTCAAAGTTTCGCAAATTTACTATAAATAACAGTACCGCAGACAGCTCTTAATAGGCTATTTCTATATTTATTCCTAGCTATTTGCCATCCGGCTTTCTGCTTGCAACAACTTTATGGCCCGAACCAGACACGCTTATGTTCAAACGCTTTATCCGAAACAAATTTGTTATATGGTGCCTAAGCTGGGTTGTTGCTGGTATTATTGCGTCGATCATGATTACTACGCGCTGGAAAACGGTGAATCGTCAGCATGCTGACCAAATATTAAACAATCATAATGGTTTTGTGCTGATTTTATGGCATGAGCGCATTTTTGCCGTGCCATGGCTATGGCCGCGGCGACATCCGATGTATGTTCTGCAATCACCACATGCTGATGGACAGCTTATGTCCTACACTGTTAACCGCATGGGTATCCGAACAGTCTGGGGCAGTTCAAACCGCAATGCCATTTCCGGTTTGCGCGGGATGAAGCGTGTTCTTGACCGCGGCCAGATTGCAACCATCACACCCGATGGCCCGCGTGGCCCCGCCCGAAAGCTGGCCGTTGGCCCCGTAGCGCTAGCTGCGATGGCTGGCAAACCTGTTGTGCCAATATGCTGGGCTGTTGACCGTTATTGGCGTGCGCCAGGGTGGGACGGCACAATCATTCCCAAGCCATTTGCCCGTGGTCGGTTTATCTGGGGCGAGCCAATCGATGTGCCAAAAGGGGATCGTGACACGATGGAGGCAAGCCGGCTAAAGATTGAAGTGGCGATGAATGATCTTGCTGATAAAGCTGATCGGTTATTTGCCGAGGAGGATGCCCAGCGTTGATGTCATTACGCCTATATAATTTTTTATGGACATGCCTGTACCCTTTTACTGGCCTTGTGATGGCACGGCGCGCCCATGTGGGAAAGGAAGACAAAACCCGCCTTGACGAACGTTATGGGCGCTATAGCACAATATATAAGGCGGGGGGCATATGGCTTCATGCTGTCAGTGTTGGCGAAGCGATTGCCGCTTTGGCACTGGCCGAAGCCATTCATGATGAAGACAAGGATAGCCCGATCATCATCACCACCAATACGATTACGGCGGCAGAAATGATCGCCCGTGCAAAAACAAGTGCCAACATCACACATATCTATCAGCCGCTTGATCACCCTGCCTTTGTTGATCGCTTTTTGGATATGTTTGCACCAAAGGTTGCCATTTTTCTGGAGTCCGATTTTTGGCCAAATCTTGTCACACGCACCGCCGCCCGTCATATCCCAGTCATATTTGCGTCAGCACAATTATCACAAAAGGCTGTTGCATCTTGGCAGAAACGCCCCACGGTCGCCCGCCAGCTATTTGGTTGCACTGACCTGATCCTGGCGGTTGATGCCGATCAGCAACAAAATTTTATCAATCTGGGTGCAAAAGCCGCTGACGTGCATGTTGGTGGGTCATTAAAAATGACCGCAGCAACCCTGTCGATTGATGTTGGCTTGCAGGCGTTGATCCGCAAAGCCAGCGGTAACCGTGCGATCTTTCTGGCAGCTTCAACGCATGAAGGTGAGGATGAAGCGGCCATTACCGTGGCACGCCAGCATGCTGATAAAATTCTGACAATCATTGCGCCACGTCATCCCGAACGCGCCGATGCCATTGCCGATATAGCGGATAAGGCGCTGGATCAGGCCATCCCGCGACGAAGCAAAGATCAAAAACCAGACAGCAAAACAGCGCTTTACATCCTTGACAGCCTGGGCGAAATGGGTAGCGTTTTTGACCTTGCCGATGTTGTATTTTTAGGTGGATCACTGGTTCCAAAAGGCGGGCATAACCCGCTAGAGCCAGCCAGCTTTGGGGTGCCTATTATCACCGGCCCGCATATTTTTAAAAATGAAAATGAATTTGGCGCGCTGTCTAGCTGTGATATTATACATTTAATTGATAAGCCAGATGATCTGGGCGCAATGGTTACTTCTGTGCTAGCGTTTGATTCTCGAAAAAAACAACAGCACGCCAAGGCGGCCAAAACCTATGTTGAAAGCGCCCGCCAACGCCCGCGAGAAGCCGCAAGAATGATTTTTGCATTGGTCAATGCCAAGACAGTAGATAGATGATTAAAACGCCTGAATTCTGGAATCATAAAGGGATCACATCTACGGCCCTGTTACCGCTTGCCGCCCTATGGTCACTGGCAACGCATTTGCGTGACCATCTTGCCAAGCAAACCAGCGTTGCCTTACCTGTGATATGCATTGGCAATCTGAGCGCTGGCGGCACGGGCAAAACACCCCTTGTATCACTGCTATATGATCGGCTTGTTGATGCGGGGATGAACCCTGTCATTTTGAGCCGTGGGTATGGTGGATCACAAAAAGGCCCGCTGTGGGTGGATGGCACAATCCATACTGCCGCCGATTGCGGGGATGAGCCGCTGATGCTAGCCGAAGGTCGTGACGTGATTATCGGACGTGATCGGATCGTGGCCGCCCAAACCATTATAAATCGCGGCATTCATAATATCATTTTGATGGATGACGGCTTGCAGAACCCCTATTTGAACAAAGATATGGCGGTTGGTGTTTTTGATGGCACCGCCGGTATCGGCAATGGAAGACTATTACCCGCAGGGCCGATGCGCGTTACTTTTGATGCTGGCCTTGCCAGCCTTGATTTTGCCTTTATCAATGGTGAGGACGAGCATGAGCTGGCAAAGGCAATCGATGGACGTGTGCCTATCATGACTGGTACCGTTGTTGCCGATCAGACAATCATTACCGATCTAGGAGATGCACCGTTGTTAGCATTTGCTGGCATTGGTCGCCCGCAACGCTTTTTCCGCACCATCGAGAAAGTAGGCGGGACTATTGTGCAAAGCTTGGCATTTGCTGATCATCATCTCTATACGCAAAGTGACCTATCACGGTTACAGGAAGATTCGATTCGCCTTGGCGCCAACCTGATTACAACACAAAAAGACTGGATACGCCTGCCTAGCGAATGGCGCGAACGGATTTCATTTCTGCCTATCACAATGCAGACTGATGCGATTGATGAATTGTTAGGGCATATCATGGCGATTGCCGATCAAAAAGCGAGTCACGGCATCAATGTCTGATCCCCTACCCAAAGTCATAGTAAGGCTGATACGTCAAACTATCTTCTGGCCATTAGAGGCATTACTGGTATTCATCCTGTTTGGGATTGCCTGGATTCTGCCTGTAGCTATTGCCAGTGTCTTTATGGGGCTGGTGATGTCGATATTGGGCCCACTAACCCCGTGGCATAAACGTGCACGACGCAACCTAGCTTATGCCATGCCGCATTTGTCGCACGCCCAACAAAGCCAGATTTTACGCGGCATGTGGATGAATCTGGGGCGTGTGATTGGCGAATATCCGCACATAAACAAGCTTGTCGATACAGGCTATGTTGAATTTGTCGGACAAGAACATATTCGCGATATTGAAACGGGTGGTTTCCTGATCAGCGCGCATATGAGCAATTGGGAATTAGGCCCCTTTGCCGCGCGGAGTGTTGGTAAAAAAGTTGCGGCCATTTATCGCCCGCTCAATAATCCGTTTCTGTCGGGGTTGCTGGCACGCCGACAGCGTACCTTTGGCGGCGAAATGTTCCCAAAAGGTCGTGAAGCCGCATTGGGCATGATTAGCGCCATTCGAAAAAACCAGTTCATGTGCCTGCTTATCGATCAGAAATTACGCGAAGGCATGGCAGTTCCATTTTTTGGACATCCAGCCAATACGCCAATCGGCCATATCAAAGTCGCCATCAAAAAAAATGTGCCTATCTTCTATGTGCAGATGGTACGGGTATCAGGATGCCATTTCAAATTGACGATCTCA
>JABJBD010000038.1 GCA_018668795.1 Candidatus Puniceispirillum sp.
AAAATAAGAAGCTTGATTTTGTCTGGTTGCTTGGCGCTGACGAAGTCGATATTGATCGACTGGATGGCGCGTTTGTTGTCTATCAAGGGCATCATGGTGATAAAGGTGCGCATGGTGCCGACGTAGTGTTGCCTGGTGCGGCTTATACTGAAAAAGACGGTATCTATGTAAATACCGAAGGGCGCGTTCAATATTCCAACCGTGCGGCATTCCCGCCAGGTGAAGCTAGAGAAGACTGGGCTATTATTCGTGCCTTTTCCGGTCACATCAATAAAACCATCGGCATGGATAGTTTATCTGAAGTGCGCGAAGCCTTGTGTGAAGCCTATCCACATTTTGCTGAAGGCGATGCTATTGCTAATGCAAAATGGTCAAAGTTTGGTGGCCGTGGCAAGATGGATGCTACACCGATCACCAATAGCCTTGATAATTTCCATATGACATGTGCGATTAGCCGTGCATCCGAAACGATGGCTGAATGTCGTAAAGCATTGCTGGATGACACTGTTGATGAAACAGCCATCTCATCAACAGTGGCGGCGGAGTAGTTAGATGATTATGGATTTGATCAATAATGCTGAAATTCGCGCTGTAGCCTGGATCATAGCACAAATCATGATTGTTGTGGGACCTCTGCTGATCGCTGTGGCTTATCTGACACTTGCCGAACGGCGCGTTATCGGTTTCATGCAACTGCGCAAAGGCCCAAATGTTGTTGGCCCGTTTGGCATGTTCCAACCTTTCGCCGATGCGCTCAAACTGATGGCCAAGGAAACGATTCTGCCAGCTGGTGCCAATAAGGTTGTTTTCATTATTGCGCCGATGCTGACCTTTGTTTTGTCATTGGTCGCGTGGGCTGTGATCCCGTTTGGTGAAGGGCTTGTGATAGCAGATATTAACGTCGGGATTTTGTATCTGTTTGCGGTGTCCTCGCTTGGTGTCTATGGCGTTATCATGGCTGGATGGGCAAGTAATTCGAAATATGCCTTTCTGGGGGCGTTGCGGTCAGCCGCGCAGATGGTGTCCTATGAAGTTTCGATGGGACTGGTAATCATCAATGTATTGCTTTGTGCTGGCTCATTAAATTTGAGCGCAATTATCGAAGCACAGCGCGGTATGTGGTTTGCCTTGCCGCTATTTCCGATGTTCATCGTGTTCTTCATTTCAACGCTGGCTGAAACAAACCGTGCGCCGTTTGATTTACCTGAAGGTGAGTCCGAGCTGGTTGCTGGCTATTTTGTCGAATATTCGTCAATGAGTTTTGCGCTATTCTTCCTTGGCGAATATGCCAATATGATCTTGATGAGTAGCATGACAGTGATTCTGTTCCTTGGGGGATGGTTGCCGCCATTTGATATTTGGCCGCTGAACATTATTCCTAGCCCGTTATGGTTCATTTTGAAAATCATGATGGTGTTGTTTGTATTCCTGTGGGTACGCGCAACAACACCACGCTATCGTTATGATCAGTTGATGCGCCTTGGCTGGAAAATATTTTTGCCATTTTCATTGTTATATGTAGTGGCAACAGCTGGCTTTTTGCTGGCAACTGATCGACTGCCAGCGGTTATCGTTGGTTAGGCAGAGGAGAAGGTAAAAGTCATGCGGATGTTGATGGATTCGGTCAAATCATTCCTGCTTCTTGAGCTTGCCAAAGGCATGTTTCTGACGTTGAAGTATTTTTTCAAACCGAAAGTTACAATTAATTATCCTTATGAAAAGGGTAGTTTGTCGCCACGCTTTCGCGGTGAACATGCTTTGCGTCGCTATCCAAATGGAGAAGAGCGCTGTATCGCCTGTAAATTATGTGAGGCGGTGTGCCCAGCACAGGCGATCACGATCGAAGCTGAACCACGCGATGACGGCAGTCGTCGGACAACACGCTATGACATAGACATGACCAAATGTATCTATTGTGGATTTTGTCAGGAAGCCTGTCCGGTCGATGCCATTGTCGAAGGGCCTAATTTTGAGTTTGCGACTGAAACACGCGAAGAGCTGTATTACGACAAAAACAAATTGCTTGCGAATGGTGATCGTTGGGAAACTGAGATCGCCAGAAATCTTGCCGCCGACGCCAAATGGCGCTGATCTAGATTGGAAATGACAGACAATGTTTGAAGCGCTTTTCTTTTATCTGTTTGCGGGCATCATGCTGGCTAGTGCCTTTATGGTCGTGATATCGAAAAACCCTGTATATTCAGTGCTTTTTCTTATCCTCGCCTTTTTCAATGCAGCCGGATTATTCGTCCTTATCGGTGCAGAGTTTCTGGCTATGCTTCTGGTAGTTGTCTATGTAGGCGCGGTTGCTGTTCTGTTCCTGTTTGTCGTGATGATGCTGGATATCAACTTTGCCGAAATGCGCGCGGGCTTTCAGAAATACCTACCGCTTGGCCTGATTGTTGGTGGTATTCTGGTGTTTGAGCTGGTGGCAGCAATGTATGGCGATGCCTTTAAGGGGGCAACCTTGCCGGAAGCATCCGAGATTGCCAATACGACGCGCCTTGGTGGGGTGCTTTACACCAAATATATATATCTGTTTCAAGTTGCAGGTCTGATCTTGCTGGTTGCCATGATTGGTGCCATTTCATTGACCATGCGGCATCGTCCGGGGGTTCGTCGCCAGGTGGTGGCCGAGCAGAATATGCGCCGCCGTGAGGACACTGTTGAGATTGTCAGTGTGCCAGTTGGCAAAGCGCCACCGCGGCAGGAAAGTTAAAGTTATGATGGAATTAACGCTTAATCATTATCTAGCCTGTTCGGCGATTCTTTTTGCGATGGGGATATTTGGTATCTTTTTGAACCGTAAGAACGTAATCACGATCCTGATGTCAATTGAACTGATGTTGCTGGCTGTGAATATAAATATGGTGGCTTTTTCAGCTTATAACGGTGATCTAGAAGGGCAGGTATTCTCGTTGTTTATATTGACGGTGGCAGCGGCCGAAGCGGCTATTGGCCTTGCTATTCTGGTGGTGTTCTTCCGCAATCGTGGATCGATCGCTGTTGAAGATGTTAATATGATGAAGGGCTAGGGCGATATGTACGCATCCATAGTATTTTTGCCGCTTATAGGCTCTGTAATCGCAGGCATTCTGAGTCTGGGAAACCATGATAAGGCAGCTGAACGAATAACAATCGCTGGTTTATTGTTGTCACTTTTATTCTCTATCTTTGCCTTTGCCGAGGTTGCCATTGGTGGCCAACCTATCACGATCAATCTATCGCGCTGGATCGTATCAGGTGATTTTGAGGCACATTGGCGGCTTCGCTTTGATACGTTGACAGCTGTTATGCTGATTGTTGTGACAGGCGTATCATCGATGGTGCATATCTATTCAGTTGGCTACATGTCACATGATAAAGCCCGCGCGCGCTTTATGTCCTATCTTAGCCTGTTCACCTTTGCCATGTTGATGCTGGTAACAGCTGATAATCTTGTACAGTTGTTCTTTGGCTGGGAAGGTGTGGGCGTTGCATCTTATCTGCTGATTGGTTTTTGGTATCATAAAGAGTCAGCCCATACGGCGGCGATGAAAGCTTTTGTGGTCAACCGTGTTGGGGATTTTGGCTTTGCGCTTGGTATTTTAGCTGTTTATGCCTTGTTTGGGTCGATTCAGTTTGACGATATTTTTGCCAAAGCTGCTCTTTATGTTGATGCAGACGTAAATTTCTTGGGCATGAGCTTGCCAGCATTGGAAGTGGCGGGAATATTGCTGTTTATCGGTGCAATGGGTAAATCTGCCCAACTGGGTCTGCATACATGGTTGCCTGATGCGATGGAAGGCCCGACGCCTGTTTCAGCGCTTATACATGCCGCGACAATGGTAACTGCTGGTGTCTTTATGGTTTGTCGCCTTTCTCCAGTGCTTGAATATGCGCCATTCACGCTTGACGTTATTACAGTTATTGGCGGTATGACTGCGATTTTTGCCGCTACTGTTGGCATGACACAGTTCGATATCAAACGTGTGATTGCCTATTCAACTTGTTCACAGCTTGGCTATATGTTCTTTGCCGCGGGTGTGTCAGCTTATCCAGCAGCGATGTTCCATCTTACAACACATGCGTTTTTCAAGGCTTTACTGTTCCTTGGGGCGGGATCGGTCATACATGCGATGTCTGACGAACAGGATCTGCGCAATATGGGTGGTATTTGGAAAAAGATACCTGTGACTTATGTAATGATGTGGGTGGGGTCACTGGCGCTGGCTGGGTTTCCATTTTTTGCCGGTTTCTATTCAAAGGATATGATTCTCGAAGCTGCATTTGCGGCACAGACATCGGTTGGAAGTTTTGCTTTCTGGATGGGATGTGCGGCGGCGTTTTTGACAGCTTTCTATAGCTGGCGTCTTTTGATTATGGCGTTTCACGGTAAGCCGCGCGCGTCAGCCGAAGTGATGTCGAAGGTACATGAATCACCAACAGTTATGACCTTGCCATTGTTTGTTCTTGCGCTGGGTGCAATTTTCTCTGGCTGGCTTGGTTATGAGCTGTTTGTTGGCCATGATATGGCATCATTCTGGGGTGACTCAATTTTCATTCTGCCAACACATACGGCCATGGAAAACGCGCATTATGTTCCAAGCTGGGTAAAGTTGCTGCCAGTCGTGCTGGCGACAAGCGGTGTTTTGCTGGCGGTCTTGTTCTATGCTGTTCTTACCGATATGCCAGCACGAGTAGCAAAAGCCTTTTCACCCCTTCATACACTGTTTTACAACAAGTGGTATTTTGACGAAATTTATGATGCTTTGCTGGTTAAGCCTGCGGTGCGGATTGGTGCAGTCCTGTGGCAGCGTGGTGACCGAGATACGATTGATGGCTTCGGTCCGGATGGTATGTCGGTGCTGGTACTTCGGATTTCTGGTTATTGTTCGCGAATTCAATCCGGATTTGTTTTCCACTACGCTTTTGCCATGCTGATCGGCGTTGTTGTGCTGGTGAGCTGGTTTTATTTTCGCCTAAAAGGAATTTAAGTGATGATCGATAATTGGCCTTTACTGACAATCATCACCTTCCTTCCTTTGGCGGGTGTGATCTTCTTGCTAATGATCAAGGGTGACGATGACGTCATTGCTAATAATGCTCGTAGTGTAACGCTGTGGATCACAGGTTTTAATTTTATCGTTTCTTTAGCGCTCTTGCTTGGTTTTGATAGTGATGTAGCTGGTTATCAGTTCGAGGAATTTGCGGAATGGTTGCCTAATACAGGCATTAATTATCATATGGGTGTTGATGGCATTTCGATGCCCTTTGTCCTGCTTTCTACTTTTTTGACGCCGCTTGCCGTATTGGCAAGTTGGCGCGCCATTACACATCGTGTACGCGAATATATGATCGCCTTTCTTGTGCTTGAAACGATGATGATTGGCATGTTTGTCTCGCTAGACATGCTTATGTTCTATCTTTTCTTTGAAGCAGTACTGATTCCGATGTTCCTGATTATTGGAATATGGGGTGGCGCAAGGCGGGTTTATGCGGCGTTTAAATTTTTCCTGTTTACGTTGTTAGGCTCGGTGCTGATGCTGGTATGCATGCTTGTCATGTATGTGCAGACAGACACAACAGATATACCGATGCTGACTGCGCATAGCTTTGGTACGGGGATGCAATTCTGGTTATTCCTTGGGTTTTTTGCATCTTTTGCGGTCAAGGTACCAATGTGGCCAGTTCATACATGGCTACCAGACGCGCATGTTGAGGCACCGACGGCGGGGTCGATGATACTTGCCGGTGTTCTATTGAAGATGGGGGGCTATGGATTCCTGCGGTTCTCATTGCCTATGTTTCCGCATGCGTCTGAATTGTTTGCACCACTCATTTTTGCTCTATCTGTAATTGCGGTGATCTATACGTCACTTGTGGCACTGGCGCAGTCAGATATGAAAAAGATGATTGCCTATTCATCGGTTGCGCATATGGGGTTTGTCACGATCGGTATCTTCACATTTACCGAACAGGGTATTGCTGGCGCGATGTTCCAGATGATTAGTCATGGTCTTGTATCCGCGGCATTGTTCTTTTGTGTTGGTGTTGTTTATGACCGTCTTCATACACGTGAAATTGATGCTTATGGGGGTGTCGCCAAGGTTATGCCGCGCTATGCCGTGTTTTTTATGTTTATGATGCTTGCTTCGGTTGGTTTGCCGGGAACAAGCGGTTTTGTTGGCGAAATGCTGGTTCTTGTCGGGGCATGGAAAGCAAGCACATGGGTTGCGTTTTTCACCGCCACAGGTCTTGTGCTTGGCGCTACATATATGTTGTGGCTGTATCGCCGGGTTATGTTTGGTAACGTTAACAAGGCTGAAGTCCAATCAATGGAGCCGATGCAAATGCGGGAATTAGGCATTTTTGTTCCCATCAGCATTTTGGTTTTGGTGTTTGGTATCTATCCGGCATTTTTGCTGGATGTAATGGCTGTTTCGATTCAATTGTTAATTGATGAATTGGCGGTAAGTGGTGTTGCGCTCGTCGCATCTAATTAGACTCATATTTGTTCTCAAGGAGAACGGCACTCATGTTCGAAATAAATGATATTTTGCCTGCTCTTCCAGAAATGCTTCTGGCGTGTGTTGCGCTTTTGCTTGTTCTGGTAGCTGCCTATGGAGGCGAAGGTGCTACGAATGCAAAGCGGGTCTGTTCGATTGCTTTGGTCGCAATTGTGATTGCGGCAGTAATGTTATGGCAGGGTAATGATATCCAGACCACAGCCTTTTCTGGCATGTTCAGCGCTGATTCATTTAGTTCATATATGAAGTTGCTGGTGTTAATGGGTGCATTTGCTGCCCTATACATGTCGATCAGTCCGTTGGAACAGGATGATATTAACAAGCCTGAATTCAGCTTGCTTGTCTTATTGGCGGTTGTTGGCATGATGCTGATGATTTCGGCAAATGACCTGATGTCGCTTTATATGGCTGTTGAATTGCAATCTCTGCCACTCTACGTCGTTGCAGCTATGCGGACAAATTCACTGCGTTCATCCGAAGCTGGATTGAAATATTTTCTGCTTGGCGCACTATCATCTGGCATGTTGCTCTATGGCGCGTCTCTGGTTTATGGATTTGCGGGAACAACCAGCTTTGACGGCATATCTGCAGCTGTTGCGACAGGTGCATTACCAGTGGTCTTTGTCATAGGCATGGTATTTATGATTTGCGGGATCGCATTCAAAATATCAGCAGCACCGTTCCACATGTGGACACCAGATGTTTATGAAGGCTCACCAACACCTGTGACAGCCTTGTTTGCCATCGCTCCAAAGGTAGCGGCAATGGCGCTGATGATGCGTCTGACTTATGGCGCCTTTGGTCCAATAGCCGTAGAATGGTCACAGGTTCTTGTTGCTTTATCGATCACATCAATGGTCATTGGTGCGTTTGGTGCGATTATGCAGACAGACATAAAGCGGATGATGGCCTATTCATCAATTGCGCATATGGGCTATGCGTTAGCGGGACTGGCGGCAGGATCACATGCTGGTGTGCTGGGTGTCATGATTTATATGACAGGTTATATTTTTATGGGTGCTGGTACTTTTGCTATCATTCTGATGATGCGCCGTGAAGGCAAGGCCGCTAGCCGAATTGAAGATTTGCGAGGTCTGTCAAAAACACATCCGTTATTTGCTATTGGCTTGTTGGTCATGATGTTTTCGATGGCAGGTATTCCGCCATTAGCTGGCTTTTTTGGCAAGTGGTATGTTTTTCTAGCAGCAGTCAATGCGGGTCTGATTCCGCTAGCCGTTATCGGCGTGGTCATGTCGGTTGTTGGAGCGTTCTATTATTTGCGCATTATCCGTATGATGTATTTTGAAGAAAGTGACAATCCGCTGGATAGTGAACTGCCGATGTCGAATCGATTGGTGCTGACAGTTTCGCTTGGCGTCATTCTTCTGTTTTTTGCCGGCCTTGGCAGTTTGCTTGGGGTAGCTGACATGGCGGCCACAACATTGATGGCTAGCAACTAGGATCAAACCATATGGTGACAAGCGTAGCTTGGACATTTTCCACCGCCGATGTCGCCGAATCATCATCTGATCTTGCCCATAAAGCTGCGCTTGATGGGGCGCCAACAGGTACCGGTTTTCTGGTGGGTGAACAAACTGCTGGACGCGGCCGACGAGGCCGAACATGGCTTTCACCCCAAGGGGGAATGTATCTGTCGGTAGTTCTGCGGCCTGAAATGGACAAACGGCATTGGCCGTTATTGTCTTTTGTGGCGGCATTGGCGGCGCGTGAAACGATCGATCATGTGCTTGTATCACATCAGCCTAAAGTGAAATGGCCTAATGATATTCTGGTCGATGGTAGAAAAATTTGCGGTATTCTACTTGAGGGGATGTCAGATGCCCTTATTGTCGGCACGGGGATCAATGTGGCACCGATTCAGGCGATTAACCTCATGCCAAATCATATATCACCAACGTCACTTGTCGATCTTGGCGATGATGTCATGACTCCGTCGCTATTGGCGGCGGCCTATATGAATAATCTAGCGCGGCGTTATGACGAATTTAGCAAAACTGGATTTATACCTGTTCGAAAAGAATGGATGAGACATGCCGCATTCTTGAACGAAGATGTATCTGTTATTGGCAATGGCCTATCAGGACATTTTGTGGGTATTGATGATGATGGTTCCATGATGCTGGTTGATGCGTCAGGTAAGACGCACCATATCACTACTGGTGATGTTGTTTTGATGGGTGATAATAGCTGATGCTTCTGGCAATAGATTGTGGCAACACCAATATCGTGTTTGCCCTTTATGACAATGCAGGCGATGCCAGTAGGCAGCTTGATTGCTGGCGTATTGCAACTGAAACGTCGCGTTCCAGCGATCAATATCTGGTCTGGCTAGGGCAAATGATGGCGCAGGCCAATTTGGCTAAAGATGATGTTACTGGTATTGTTATGGCCAGCGTTGTGCCCAATATCACACCAGAATTAGTAATAATGGCACGTACAGGATTTGACCTTGATCCAATGATCGTTGGTAATAAAGATGTTGAGCTAGGCATTGTGGTTGATATTGATAATCCGTCACAGGCAGGCGCCGACAGGTTGGTTAATGCAGTGGCTGCGAAACATTGCCATCAGGTTCCAGCCATCATTCTTGATTTTGGCACAGCCACAACGCTTGATCTTGTGCGCGCAGATGGTGCTTATGCAGGCGGTATAATCGCGCCGGGGGTGCATGTATCAGTTGAGGCACTCTATCAGGCGGCGGCGCGCTTGCCACATCTTGATGTCAAACCATGGGACGCAACATTGCCCGTACTGGGGCGTGATACGACTAGTGCAATGGAGTCTGGTATTTTTTGGGGTTATGTCGGCATGATTGAAGGGCTGATTTCGCGTCTTCGGACAGAGCAGGGAACAGATTTACCCGCTATTGCGACAGGCGGGTTGGCATCCCTTTTCGCGCCGCATTTACCCATGATTTCGGCTGTTGATGCTGATCTTACCCTGCGTGGCCTCATTGTAATATACAATCTTAATAATTAATTTAATCCCGCTATAACGGCGCAAACAAACAGTTGAATGCTATAAATGACACATTTTTCCAAGTCTGATTTTCTATTTGTCCCTCTAGGTGGTTCTGGCGAGATTGGCATGAACGTTAACCTATATCATTATCAGGATAGCTGGTTGATGGTTGACCTCGGCATTTCCTTTCCGGATGAAAGCACCCCGGGCATTGACGTAGTGCTTCCCGATTTGCAATTTATCCAGAAACACCGTGATAAGCTGGCCGGACTTGTTCTGACACATGGTCATGAAGACCATCTGGGTGCGATTCCTTATCTGTGGAGTAGCATTGGTTGTCCAATTTGGGGCAGTGCCTTTACTCTGGCATTGTTGCGTCGCAAATTGGCCGAGTCGCGCAATGACTATGATATTCCATTGCATGAAATGGGTATGAATACGGTTGAAAAGATTGGTGCTTTTGACATTGAGATGATTGGCCTAAACCATTCAATTCCCGACCCTGCTGCTTTGGCTATCCGTACAGAAGCAGGCACTGTTCTGCATACGGGGGACTGGAAATTTGATAAGACGCCAGTTCTTGGTACGGATACTGATAAAGACCGTCTGGCAAAACTTGGCGATGAAGGTGTGCTGGTCATGGTTGGTGACTCAACCAATGCTATGGTTGAGGGGCATACGGGTTCTGAAACAGAAGCGCGCGATGGTCTGATTGACGCTATTGGTGCCGCTAAAGGCCGTGTAGCGGTAACGTGTTTTGCCAGTAATATTGCGCGTATCGATTCGATTGTGAAAGCAGCTCAGGCAAATGACCGCTCAGTTGCCATTGTTGGTCGCGCGCTAAATAGGGCAATATCTGCGGCGCGTGAAGTTGGGTATTTACATGATTTACCTGATTTTGTGCCCGAGGGTGACATCAATCTGTTACCGCGTGAGAATGTTGTTATCATATGCACCGGTACCCAAGGAGAGCCTCGTGCCGCAATGGCAAAAATTGCTGCAGGGGCGCATGAAACCGTGTCATTGGATCCAGGCGATACTGTTATTTAT
Source organism: Candidatus Puniceispirillum sp. (assembly GCA_018668795.1). Lineage (GTDB taxonomy): Bacteria > Pseudomonadota > Alphaproteobacteria > Puniceispirillales > Puniceispirillaceae > Puniceispirillum. The sequence continues at coordinate 10,542 of JABJBD010000038.1, forward strand.
TCGTCACGCAAGATTCCGGGAAATGAAAATGCAATTAGCCGTGTCCAAGACATGCTTATTCGCCGAAAAATCAAGCTGATTACGGATGAAGATGCACCTGTACATGTATCTGGCCATCCATCGCGCGATGAAATGGTTGAGATGTATGGTCTTGTCCGGCCCAAAATCGCGATACCTGTGCATGGGACAGCGCGGCATCTTGTTGCGCATGCCGAATTAGCTGAAAGCTGCCAGGTACCCCAGACAATTCTGCCGGACAATGGCGCTGTTATTAAGCTGAATGCCGAGACAGTCTCAATTATCGATAATGTACAAACAGGTGCCATGACGCATGAGCGCGGATCAATTATTGACATGCAAGCCGATATGCTTCGTGCGCGGCGCCGTATGTTATGGAATGGTAGTGTGACAGTCAGTCTGGTGCTGAACCGGACTGGGAATATCTGTATGGTGCCAGCCGTTAGCCAGACAGGGCTTGGTGAAGGCGAAAAAGCGGACGATTATATTGCGTCTGCATCTTTGGCGGTTGAGGATGCTGTTGAACTGCTTGGCAAATCGGCCCGTAAAAATGATGCCTCGGTTGAGGAGGTTGCCGGACAAGCGGTTCGTCGTGTCGCACGAAGCATGTTTGGATTGCGGCCAATTACACATGTTCATATTATGCGGGTTAACCAAGAGGATTTGATGGCATGATTGGCCGCATAAATCATATCGCAATAGCTGTGCCGGATGTCGAAAAGGCAGCCATGTATTGGCGCGATGCGCTGGGGACGGATGTCAGTGCCGTCGAAAATTTGCCTGAACATGGGGTGCGCATCGTTTTTGTTAACGCCCCAAATGGTAAAGTCGAACTTATGGAGCCATTGGGTGCAGCATCACCTATCACACTGTTTCTGCAGCGTAATCCCGATGGCGGCATGCATCATATATGTTACGAGGTAAAGGATATAGCCGCTGCCTGTGACCATCTGATTGCAAAGGGCGCACGCGTTCTTGGTGATGGCAACCCCAAAACAGGTGCGCATGGTAATCCGGTTGTGTTTTTACATCCCAAGGATTTCAACGGTACCTTAATTGAACTTGAAGAGGTGCGTTAGGGTATGGATATTGTATCAGGAGTCGTTGTTTATATACTTTTATGGTGGTGGGTGTTTTTGATGACATTACCATTTGGGGTGAAGTCGCCAGAAACAATCGAGACAGGGCATGCGACATCGGCACCCGAGCGTCCGTTAATATGGCGCAAGGTTGGTGCGGCGACAATTATCGCTGCAATTTTATTCAGCATCGTATTTATGATTATTGATTCGGGTATAATATCGCTGGACAAGCTATGATAGGGGCACCCGCGACGACCTGTCGCATCAAGCGTTCAAAGCAGCTTTGTGATGGTTAAAAACGCACAATGAATGTTCTGTAACTGAGGCAGGGATGCAAAAACAGATACAAAAAAGAAAAAGCAAGGCTCGCGCCTTGCCTTTCAAAACAATCGCCAATCTGCGTTGGCTTTCTCACTCCCTAAACCCGGCCTTTGCAACCTGTTTTTATTACGCTAAGCAATAAAACAACGTTTGTCGATACAAAATTATTTCTTTTTTAATAAAATAGTCATTCATATGTATTATTTGTAGCAAGACAGATTGAATTAGCTATTTAGGCGTAATGTGGCAACGTTAGTGAAGGCGTTGTTTTATGATATTTTGTTGTGCTAGAGGTTGTATTGAGTTTCAGTGATTTTCAAAAGTCCCGGCTGTTTCAAACGCATATAAAGGAATGTTTATGACAGCACATGCAAAAATTTATCTTGCATCTGATCATGCTGGTGCAGACTTACGTAAAAGGGTTGCGCAGCATGTTGAAGCGCAAGGCTTGCAAGTGGTTGATCTTGGGCCAGATGATGGCAGTTCGGTCGATTATCCGGATTATGGAAGAAAACTAGCCATGGCTTTGTCTGAAGACGCGGACGCATGTGGCGTTGCTATTTGTGGAAGCGGTATAGGTATTTCAATCGCTGTAAACCGGTTTCCATGGGCACGTGCCGCATTGGTCAGCACTGTCGAGGCTGCGCGGCTATCACGCGAGCATAATAATGCAAATGTGATCGCGCTTGGAGAACGCTTGATAAGTGTGGATACGGCGTTGGCATGTGTTGATGTCTTCCTCGCTACCGACTTTGAGGGTGGTCGGCATGCAAGGCGAGTGGATAAATTGACTAATCTTTCGTCCTAGTTTAGGCGAAATAGTGTCGTAAATGGAATGCGCACTATACCAGTAACAAGTGTAATTATTCGGCTCCCCCCTGTCGAGGAATGGTCATCGTGACCGCATTAACTAAAGGAGATAATTATGGACGATTTAAAAAGAACAATACCGTCATTCGTAATGGACGGGTTTTTCTCGGCACCATTAAAAGATACTGATCCTGAAGTGGCAGCCGCATTGGGACATGAGCTTGTGCGCCAGCAGGACCAGATCGAAATGATCGCATCTGAAAATATTGTCAGTGCGGCCGTGATGGAAGCGCAGGGGTCTATTTTCACCAATAAATATGCTGAAGGTTACTCTGGCCGCCGCTATTACGGGGGCTGTGAATATATGGACGTTGTAGAGACATTGGCGATCGAACGTGCCAAGACGCTTTTCAAATGTAACTTTGTCAATGTACAACCACATTCTGGCGCACAAGCTAATCAGGCTGTTTTTCTGAGCTTGCTGAAGCCAGGTGATACGATACTGGGTATGTCACTGGCCGCTGGTGGTCACCTCACACATGGTGCGGCACCAAACCTGTCAGGTAAATGGTTCAATGCTGTACAATATGGCGTTGATCCAGAAACATCTTTGATTGATTTTGACGAATTGCAAAAAATTGCCGAAGAATGTAAGCCGCAGATGATTCTGGCAGGTGGTTCGGCTTATCCTAGAACGCTTGATTTTGCAAAGTTTCGTGAAATTGCTGACTCAGTTGGTGCGTATCTGATGGTTGATATGGCACATATTTCTGGTCTGGTAGCTTCAGGTGCGCATCCTAGCCCCCTTCCACATGCGCATGTTGTGACCTCTACAACGCATAAAACTTTACGTGCGTCACGTGGCGGTATCATTCTGTCTAATGACGAAGCGCTGGGCAAAAAGATCAATTCAGCTGTTTTCCCTGGTCTTCAGGGTGGCCCGTTGATGCATGCGATCGCTGGCAAGGCGGTTGCTTTTGGCGAAGCGATGCGGCCTGAGTTCAAGCAATACATCGATTCTGTTGTCGAAAATGCACGTGTACTTTCCGAAACATTGATTGAACGTGGCGCGGCGATTGTGTCTGGTGGTACCGATACACATCTGACATTAGTTGATTTACGTCCAAAGGGTCTGACAGGTGACATCACCGAAGTGTCGCTTGAACATGCAGGTATCACCTGTAACAAAAACGGCATTCCGTTTGATCCACAACCACCAATGGTTACCTCGGGTGTCCGTCTAGGCACACCTGCAGGCACAACCCGTGGTTTTACGCGGAATGAATTTATCGAAATTGGTCATCTGATTGGCGATGTATTCGACGGGCTGGCAGAAAACCCAGAAGATAATAGTGCTGTAGAGGCTGTCGTGCGTGAAAAAGTACGCGCACTATGTCGGGCTTTCCCAATCTATCAATAGTGTGTACAATCATGCCTACGTCAATATATAGCGTGGGTTTGGAAAATGATTTGTCCGTTTTGTGCAAGTGAAGACACGCAGGTAAAGGATTCTAGACCTTGTGAAGACGGTGCCGCTATCCGGCGCCGTCGCTTCTGTGGTCATTGTGAATCTCGCTTTACAACGTTTGAGCGTGTTCATTTGCGTGAAATAATGATTGTTAAGCGTAATGGACGCAGGTCTCTTTTTGATCGTGATAAGCTTGAACGATCTTTCGAGATTGCCTTGCGTAAGCGCGATGTTGACCCTGATGACAAAGCCCGCTCAATAAATCAGATTGTTCGCCAGCTAGAAAGCCATCCCGACGGTGATGTGCCAAGCGAATTGGTTGGTGAACTGGTCATGACGGCGCTTAACCAACTCGATCATGTTGCCTATATACGTTATGCGTCGGTATATCGAAATTTTGGAGAAGCCAAAGATTTTGAGGCCTTTGTTGAAAAAGAACTAGGTGACTAATATTTCTCTAAAAAATGCTGATAAAAAATGGATGTCTTTTGCCATTTCCGAAGCCCAGAAGGCAGTCGGACGAGCAGCTGAGAATCCCCCAGTTGGCTGTGTGATTATTGCAACATCTGGTCATATCGTCGGTGTAGGACATACCGCGAGAACAGGGCGACCCCATGCCGAAACAGTAGCTCTTGCTATGGCGGGAGATCAGGCACATGGCGGCACAGCCTATGTCACGCTTGAACCATGCGCCCATCATGGACAAACGCCACCATGCGCCACCGCATTGATAAAAGCAGGTATTAAGCGTGTTGTTATATCATGGCAAGACCCGGATAAACGCGTTAATGGCAAAGGTGTTGCCATGCTTCGTAACGCCGGTATTGAAGTTGTCACTGATATAGCCAAAGATGTTGCATTTACTGTCATGCAGGGATTTTTGCATCGTATGACGCATAAACGACCACTCGTCACAATGAAAACAGCAACGTCGTTGGATGGTGGCATTGCCCTTGGTGATGGCCGAAAAGTTTGGTTAACCGCACCGCCAATGCGGCGATATGTGCATCTATTGCGTAGCAAATCAGATGCGATTTTAACAGGTATAGGTACAATTCTAGCGGATGATCCAGAAATGACATGTCGTTTGCCGGGGTTGGAAGCTGATAGTCCGTCCCGCTTTATTTTGGACAGCCAGCTTCGTTGTCCACCTGACGCCAAAATTTTGCAGAATAGTGACGATGTGCAAACAGTGATTTTTTGTGCTGAAACAGCTTCATCTGAGGCTAGAAGGGCGCTTGAAAGGACAGGTGCAAAGATTGTTCCGATTGCCTTGGATGCGGTACAAAAGGATGTTTCACATAATAGCCTGGACTTGTCAGCAGTGTTGCGCTTTTTGGGTGATGCGGGGATCAATAATCTTTTAGTTGAAGCTGGAAGCAATATTGTGACCAGCATTATAACTAACGATTTTGTCGATTTTATCCATTGGACGCAAAGCCCGCATTTATTGGGAAGTGACGCTATTCCTGCTATATCACCATTAAAGCTGGTGGCATTGCCTGAACAAACGCGATATACCGAGACTCATCATCAGCAAATAGGACGAGACCGCCTGACTATTCTGGCAAAATCTTGCTAGACTGATGTAACCAGAAGTAATGGATGTTTTGATGTTTACAGGAATCATAACCGGACAAGGCCACATTCTTGATATTCATGATGCAGGCGACCGGCATTTGACCATTGGATGTGACTGGGATTGCGCGGCAATTGATTTAGGGGCATCCATAGCCTGTTCGGGGATTTGCCTGACTGTGGTGGCGCGCGACGCGCACAGCTTTAGGGTCGCGGCATCATCTGAAACCATGTCTGTTACAACGCTTGGGGGCTGGCAAAAAGGCGACAAAATTAATCTTGAACGCGCACTTCGGATGGGAGATGAATTAGGCGGGCATATTGTGTCTGGTCATGTTGATGGATTGGCTCAAGTGATGTCGATTACGCCTGATGGTGATAGCCATGTCGTTACGCTTGGCGTGCCAGCCGATTTGGCAATGTTTGTTGCCCCCAAGGGATCAGTTACATTAGATGGTGTTTCGCTGACAGTTAATAACGTTACTGACAATAGTTTTGGCATAAATGTGATTGCACATACATGGGATGTAACCCAGTTTGGTGCGCTGACCATAGGCCAGAAAATGAATATGGAAATAGATATGCTGGCACGCTATGTTGCGCGTCTGCATGGCCTTAATAAGGAAGCGTAATAATGAGTCAATCCGATACATCAGACATGCCCGCATTGTCACCTATTGAAGATGTAATTGCTGATGCCAAGTTGGGCAAGCTGTTCATTCTTATTGACGATGAAGATCGTGAGAATGAGGGTGATCTATGCGTTGTAGGTGAATGGGTAACAGCTGAGAATATTAATTTTATGGCAAAGTATGGCCGGGGTCTTATCTGTCTTGCGTTGCCGCGCGAAAGAACAGATGCGTTGGGTTTGGGGATGATGGAACGACGTAATGAGTCGCGTCATCAAACAGCGTTTACGGTGTCAATTGAAGCGCGTGAAGGCGTTACAACAGGCATTTCGGCGGCAGATCGTGCGCATACAATCAGGACAGCCATCGACCCGCAACGCAGTGAGAAGGATATAACCACACCAGGGCATATTTTTCCCCTTATTGGGCGTGATGGCGGAACCCTTGTAAGGGCAGGTCATACCGAAGCCGTTATCGATATTGCAAGAGCAACCGGATCGGACAACCCGTCAGGCGTAATTTGTGAGATTATGAAAGATGATGGTGAAATGGCGCGCCTAAATGATCTGCTGCCTTTTGCCAAAGAACATGATCTAAAGATTGGTACGATTGCTGATTTGATTGCATGGCGCCGTATGAATGAAACCCTTGTCCAACGTTCAGTTGAAACAGACTTTGCTTCACGAACAAGTGGTTCATGGCGCATGATTATTTATGTAAACACAATCTCGGATGTAGAGCATATTGCTCTGGTTAAAGGCGATATTTCCGGCGATGATCCAATACTTGTAAGAATGCATGCCCTTGATTTGATGTCGGATGTGCTTGATGAAGCATCTCCGTTCCGGAATGGACGTGAGTTGGAAACAGCCATGCATACGATTGAAAAGAAGGGGCGTGGTATCGTTGTGCTACTGCGAGAGTCATCAAATGCCAGCCTATCTTCAATGGTTACCCAACGGGTGATGAAAGATGCCAAAACGGGCGATAATCCGGGGCATGATTTGCGTGAATATGGTGTAGGTGCACAAATTCTTGGTGATCTTGGCGTTTCAAAAATGGTGCTGTTATCAAATTCAAAGCCAAATGTTATCAGCCTTGATGGTTATGATCTGGAGATTGTTGACTGGAAACCGCTGAATGGAGAGGGGCAATAATGTCAGGTCATTTTCTTATTGTTGAAGCCCGCTTTTATGGCGCGTTAGCCGATGCCCAAAAAGCAGGTGCCATCGCCGCTCTTGAAGGTGAGGGGGCAACGCATGAAACCATTTGTGTGCCTGGTGCGCTTGAAATTCCGGCAGCGATTGCATTTCTTGCGTCCAGCGATAAGCGCTTTGACGGTTATGTTGCGCTTGGCTGTGTTATTCGTGGTGAGACAAGCCACTATGACACAGTTTGTAATGAGTCGGCACGTGGCCTGATGGATTTGGCTCTGGCAGAAAATCTTGCTATCGGAAATGGCATTATAACTGTTGAGGATGAGGATCAGGCGTGGGCTCGTGCTGATCAGAATCGTAAAGATAAAGGCGGTGACGCCGCGCGTGCTGCGCTGGCTATGGCAAAATTGAAACAACAGGTTGGTATCTGATAGAATGGCAAAAGATAACACTGAACTGAAACCTGTTCCTGTTCGCCGACGATCCGCATCACGTGTGTCATCGATTCAAATTTTATATCAGTCACAAATTACTGAACGAACCTCAGTTGATTTTGCTCCAGATTTTCTGACTTATTATGCGCCAGATGTTTCTAAATCTTTCCGTGTAAAGGATCTGGATCATGAGCATCTTAACGCACTTTATACAGGCGTCGAAAAAGAGATGGCTCTATTGGACAATGATATTGCTGACTCTCTGGCAAGTGGCTGGCGTATAGAACGTCTGGCATTGATCGAGTTAACTTTGCTTAGATGTGGTGCGTTTGAGCTTCGCTTCATGCCGCACATACCAGCGCGAGCCGTGGTCAGCGAATATGCGGCCATTAGTGATGCATGCGGTTGTGAAGTGGCTTTTGTGAATGCTGTGCTTGACCGTTTGTCACGCATTGTGCGGACAGTTGAGATGGGAACAGCCTAGACGTTTAAATCTGGCTTATTCTTCAGTTGCACGGCGGCGTTTAAGATTCTTGAATATCTGATCTATTGCACCATAGGTATTACCAGGTGTTGGCGTCTTTTCATCAATATGGGCAATAGATAGACCTGAAGTTTCATCAAGAACATCAACAGCGCGGACAATGTCCTCATTGTCTATGGTGAACATAACGATCGTACGAGACGTTGTTTCATTAATGCCAGCAACTGGTTCTTCCATTGTTTGAGATACATAATAGGATTTGCCAGACCCAAAAGCGCCTTCAAAGCTGGGTTTGCCAAGAATGAAAATCAAGTCAGACTTTTTGCTTTTGCCAAGTTCAATTTTTGCCAACTCTGCTTCATCAATGGTATGTCCATGCGAACTGATTCGCGATTCACATGCGCTCGTGCCTATCAAAGCCACGCTAAGAAAACTAAAAGTCGCAAGTGCACGTAAAGCGTTCATAGTGGCAAATGTTCGTCTGGTCATCATCGCGTTCCTAGGATATAGACATGCATAGTCAGTTAGATAGCAACATAACGAGATGTTTGTAAAATGAACAGTAAAGAAAATGGGTGGCTGAAACAAATGCTGGGGTTTGGTAATAACAAGCAGGAAACCGTTGCTGAGCATCTTTATGGTCAAGCGATTGAAATTGCCCGTTCGCCAAAGCTGTATATTGATTATGGTGTGACTGATGACGTTGATGGTCGGTTTGATGCCCTTTGTCTGGTGGTAATACTGATTATGCGGCGGCTTAAGGAAGTTGAAAGTGGTAAAGACATAAGCCAGAGCTTGTTTGATTCGATGTTTGCAGATATGGATTTGTCTTTGCGTGAAATGGGTGCTGGTGATATTGGCGTGTCAAAACGTGTCCGTGTCATGGCTGAGGGTTTCATGGGGCGGTTGGAAAATTACGCCACCGCCCTTGATAAGGCAGATGATGACATGCTTGCCAATGCGCTGGCACGCAACCTTCTTCGCGCGCCAGATGCGTCCAAACAGGCGGTGCAAAGCGGTCTGGTTGTTTATGTATCAAAGCTGGCTGAACAAATTGATGCAGTATCGTCGCAAGACATGCTGGCAGGTAAGATGAATATTAGTCTTTAAATCAGATGGTTTTGATTTGATGATGGTTTGGATGCTAATGTGTTATGTTGTTTGGGGCATTGTTTTGACTTACGTGTTTGCCAGCATTAATGGACGGTTTGCTTAGATGCCAGTTTTTTCTCTAACTGCAGAACTTGCCGCTGATAGCATCAAGCCTGATGCCACTTATCGATGTAAAATCATTCCTTCGGAAGCCGAAATCGATATGTTGCTGACCCGGTTTGATTATATTGCGGTCAATGATCTAGTTGCCGAGCTAAAAATTCGTAAAGTTGCGCGAGAGTGCTGGGATGTTCATGGCAGATTAACAGCCAGTGTGGTCCAAAGCTGTGTTGTTACTGGTGAACCATTAGCGGAAAGTGTGGATTTTACTATAGAAGAACGTTATGTTCGCTTTTTTGACGAATCAACGTCAGTGGAAGTTGATTTAGACGGAGTGGAACCGCTTAAAAACGGCTTTATTGATTTGGGCGAAATGGTGATGCAGTCGCTGGCTTTAGCTGTTACAGCATGGCCACGAGCAACTGATGCCAATGAGTATGTTGAATTAGAACCAGTAAAACGCGATCATCCATTTGTTGGTTTGGCGGCCATAAAACAGCCGAATGACAAGAATTGACCGTCGTGCAACCAGGAGAGTAGCCTGTCCAAGAAAATTAAAATAGCACTGGACGCAATGGGCGGCGATAACGCGCCTGAGATCGTCATTAATGGTGCTGAAATTATAAAGCAGAGATCCCCCAATATCGACCTTGTTTTTGTTGGTGATGAAGTGCAGATCCATAAGCTTTTGGACCAAAC
>JABJBD010000055.1 GCA_018668795.1 Candidatus Puniceispirillum sp.
AACATGGGAGCTGGCCAAGACTTTACCGGCCGATCCTGTGACCCCGGCGGGGGGGTGGCCGAGTGGCTGAAGGCGGCGGTTTGCTAAATCGTTAAAGGAAGAAATTCCTTTCGGGGGTTCGAATCCCTTCCCCTCCGCCATTTCTTTTGCCAATAATTATCACCAATCATCGTTAAATCGCTGTTATCCCATGTTTTGCATGAGTATGTGGAAACATAAGCGATGTCATTATCATTTTGATTCTTGTGGCTTGACGAAGCTACACATTTTTCCCAATAGTAAAGATGCGGCATTAATAGTACCGTTTTCGGCATATTAATGTTTTGAGCCAAATGCTGCGATAAACCAATAGGGTTGCAGCGTGGAATTTTTTATCACTCTAATTTCATTAAGTCTGTCGCTTATCGCTGCTTTCATTAGTAGCGCTACCCTGTGGCTTACCTTGCTCAAAAGAGGGCGACTAATTTGTTTGCGGCCACAATCATTTAATATTGGAAGATACTCTTCTCGTGATATATCTGCACCTTATCAGATATTATTGAGGCAGTTGTTTATTGCCACAACTGGCCCAAAGTTACTTTTTATTGAACAACTCTACATCGAGTTAAGACGAAGTACTTCAGTGCAGCAATTTAACATTTGGGTTTATGGCAAACAAAAGGATTTAGTTAGGGGAAGTGGAGTTAAAATTGGTCATGACGGCCTAAATGCAGACCATTATTTTCTATTGTCTAAGAATATTAAGAGTTATGCATTTGATAGTGGAAATTATAAATTAGAGTTATACGCCAAAGTGTGGGGTCGCAAAGATGCAATAGTTTTGACTGAATGTAGTTTTGCAATTAACACGGAGCAGAGCAGAGCGTTGACCAGTGGTGAACAATCTTTGAATTTTGATTGGAATAACGAAGAGAAGAACTACACACCATCTTTTGGCGAGCAATATGAGGATGATCGGAGTCACCTGCTGGCCCAATAATTTAAATCCCAATCTGTGTAACTGCTCATATATTAATAACGGAGGGGGGGCAGTAATCCTGCCCACCCCTTAAATGTCAGTCACTTAACCAATCGGAATGTGAGATGCGCGCACTTGGCTAACCTAAACACACATAAACCAGAGGGTAAGGTTAAAAACCCATCGTTAAACAACTCATTTTAAAAAGATTTGACTCATATTATTTTTGTTTGCACACTAACGATATATTTGGCTTTTCATATCAATCAAATCTAAAGCCGATGGGGGAGTTGCTTTGGAGTTTGTATCCGAATCTTGGTATGTTGCAGGATGGTCGCGCAACTTTCAGCGCGAGCTTGTTCCCTTGCTTATTCTGGAGCAAAATCTCGTTTTCTTCCGGCAAACCGATGGCAAATTAATCGCGCTAGAGGATCGTTGCCCGCACCGGCTGTTACCTTTAAGCAAAGGCAAGCTTGTTGGTGATTATGTTCAATGTGGCTATCATGGAATGACCTTTGATGGCACGGGCAAATGCGTCCGCATACCAGCACAAGATAACCTGCCACCAAGCGCCTATGTTGATAGTTATCCCGTTGAAGAAAGGCATGGCATTGTCTGGGTTTGGATGGGTAAAAAGGATAATGCCAGTTCTGATCTGATTTTTGATATGGCTGAATTTAGCAATATGTCATGGCACACGCATCTTGGTGACGCCCTCCACATAAAGGCAAATTATCTAAATGTTGCTGAAAATCTTGTCGATCCAGCGCATGTAAGTTTTGTCCATCCAACAACTCTTGGCAGTGCGGCATCTCAGGATGTGCCAGTTGAAGTTTCAACGTCCGGCAATCCTATTACTGCTTGGCGATGGATTCGCAACGCGCCTCCTGTTGGGTTCTTTCAAGAATTTGGGGGCTTCACTGGCAATGTTGACCGGTGGCATTATTATTACCTTCACCTCCCATCAACGGCGGTTATTGATTTTGGAAGTGCGGCCAGTGATCTAAAGTTAAAGGAAGATGAAAGACATAAAGGTGTTCGCATTTTTGCCATTCATTTTGTAACCCCCGTCACGCGCGATTACACGATTGATCACTGGATGCATTTACGAAATGCGGCGATTGATGATGATTACGCATCCAACCAAATTGACAGTCTTTTTCGTATTGCCTTTGCCGAAGATAAGGAAATTTTGGAAGCCATCCATGAAGCAGAACAACGGCACCAAAACAGAGCGCCCGTTCGTATCGCGATTGACCGAGCGCCAGTTGTTTACCGAAAACGTATCAAAGAGTTGATCGAGTCCGGCAGTTGTCCAGACTAATTTGAGCCTGCCAAACGAAACCAAGAATATTTAAACAGCAAAGAGGGAAAGAACTATGAGACTAAAACCTATATTTTCGGCCTTTTTTGGGGCGGCACTAATGGCCACCGCGCCCAATGCCGTGGCGATAGCAGATACAATCAAGATTGGTGAAATCAACCATTATAAGCGCATGGCGGCATTCGCCGGGCCCTATAAACAGGGCATCGAGCTGGCACTTGAAGAGACCAATGCGAATGGTGGCGTACTGAATAAAAAGGTGGAATTTATCTTCCGCGATGATCAGGGCAAGCCTGGTGAGGCCGTAAAGATTGCCGAAGAGTTAATGACCCGCGGTGGCGCCGTAATGATTACCGGCACAATCCTTTCTAATGTCGGCTTGGCGATTTCATCATTGGCTGGTGAAAAAGGATATGTCTATCTTGCATCAGAACCACTTGCTGATTCGATTGTCTGGGCTTCGGGTAATAAATACACATTTCGTCTAAGAACGTCGACATTTATGCAAGCTGCTATGCTGGCAGAAGAAGCTGCCAAGACAGACGCGAAACGATTTGCAACCATTGCACCGAACTATGCTTATGGAAAAGATGCCGTTGCGGCTTTCAAGCAGAATCTTTTAAAATTGAAACCCGATGCCGAATTTGTTGCCGAGCAATGGCCCGCGCTGTTTAAAATTGATGCTGGCGCGGAGGTGCAGGCCATCGAAAGGGCAAAGCCGGATGCGATTTATAATGTCACCTTTGGCCCTGACCTTGCAAAATTTGTGCGCGAAGGAACCACACGTGGTCTGTTTGAAGGGCGAACCGCCTATGGGCTGTTGACAGGGGAACCGGAATATCTTGACCCACTTGGTGCCGAAGCCCCCGAAGGCTGGGTGGTAACGGGCTATCCCTGGTATGACATTGAGGATGCGGCTGGCGTTGCCTTTATCAAAAAATACCAGAAGCGTTGGAATGATTATCCGCGAATTGGATCACTTGTTGGTTATATGACCGTTCAGTCAATTGTGGCGGCTCTTGATAAGGCCGGCTCAACAGAAACCGAGGCTATTCGTGCCGCTTTCGAAAATCTTGATGTCGATACGCCGGTTGGCAAGATTACCTTCCGAGGCATTGACCATCAGGCAACCATGGGAGCTTATGTTGGCCGCGTCGCCCTAAAAGACGGCAAAGGTGTGATGGTTGATTGGACCTATAAGGCGGGGGAAAATTATTTACCGTCAGACGCCGAGGTGCGCAAATTAAGACCCGCCGATTAAGCGGCAAAAAATGACGTGCTGCCCCTTTATAGCAACCGCGGCAGCACGCTCCATTCTTTTCACTTATAGGATAGTAAGGTTCTTGCTGATATGGAGCTGCTGTTTGCGCAACTGATCACCGGACTAGCAAATGCGGGCGCCTTATTCATGGTGGCATCGGGGCTTTCACTTATTTTCGGTGTAACGCGGATTGTCAATTTTGCGCATGGCAGCTTTTATATGCTTGGCGCCTATATGGGCTTCACGCTAATGCAAATTTTGCCTGGCAGCTTTGGCTTCTGGTCTTCAATTATTTTGGCTGGACTATTTGTGGGCGTCATCGGGCTGCTTGTTGAGGTTCTTGTGTTACGCCCCGTCTATAAGGCACCAGAATTATTTCAACTTGTCGCGACTTTTGGCGTTATTCTGGTCATTCAGGATTTGACGCTGATGACATGGGGAGCAGAGGATTTGCTTGGCCCACGCGCACCTGGTCTTATTGGGGTGATAAGGGTTTTTGGTGAGCCAATACCCAAATATGATATCGCGCTGTTGGTCATTACCCCGTTTGTTGCCCTTGCTCTTTGGTATCTGATCAGCCGGACACGCGTTGGTATTTTGGTACGCGCCGCAACCCAAGACCGAGAAATGGTCAGCGCCCTTGGCGTCAACCAGTCATTATTATTTACCGGTGTTTTCTTTTTGGGAAGCGCCCTTGCTGGCCTTGGTGGTGCCTTGCAATTACCCAAAGGCGGGGCTGATCTGTTAATGGATTTCAATATCCTTACCGCCATTTTTGTGGTGGTGGTGATTGGTGGCATGGGATCATTACCCGGCGCCTATCTTGCTGCAATTATCATTTCCGTTCTCAATGTTCTTGGCGTTACCTACCTGCCGCAATCAACCCTCGTGCTGATGTTTGTGGTGATGGTTCTGGTGCTGATGTTACGACCTTACGGGCTATTTGGGCGCGAAGAAGTGGCAGGCGAGCATGGGCAGGTTGGGGAGCCTGACCGCCCGATAAAACCGGCGAGCCGCCAAGCTCGAATTGCGGTTGGACTTGGCGTGCTCGTGCTGGCGGCTCTGCCAGCTTATGATTCGCAATTCCTGCCAGTGTTAGCAACAGACATTATGATTTTCTGCCTCTTTGCCGCATCGTTGCATTTTCTGCTTGGACTTGGTGGGCTGGTTAGTTTTGGCCATGCGGCCTATTTTGGCGGCGGTGCTTATGTTGCCGCTTTGCTGATTGCGCATGCAGATACGCCAATGGAAGTTGCCTTTTTGCTGGCGCCACTTGGGGCAGGTCTTACAGCGATTATGATTGGCTGGGTTTGCCTGCGTCTTACCGGTGTTTATTTTGCGATGCTGACACTGGCCTTTGCCCAGCTATTATGGAGCCTTGTTTTCCAATGGGGTGAATTTACTGGCGGAGATGACGGTTTGGTGAATATCTGGCCTGCCGACTGGTTGAATAACAACACCAGCTTTTTCTATCTGACTCTGGTGTTATGTGTTGGCGGCGTTATTTTATTGCGCCATTTTGCGCATTCGCCCTTTGGCTATGCATTACGGGCCGCACGCGACAGCAAAAGTCGAGCCGAGGCAACCGGGATAAATACTCGCCAGATACAGCTTGTTGCCTTTGGATTTGCTGGCATGATGGCTGGTCTTGCTGGTGCGCTATTTGTTTTCTCAAAAGGCAGCGTCTTTCCAAACGAGCTGGAAATTGCCCGCAGTTTTGATGCGTTGATTGTGGTGTTTCTCGGCGGTGTCAAAACCTTGGCAGGCGGCGTTGTTGGCGGCGTATTCTTCAAAGGGATTGAGGATATCTTGACCCGCTTTACCTATTGGCGGCTGGCACTGGGGCTCATCATCATCTTTGTCGTTATTGTTGCGCCAAATGGCATTGTTGGTTCGCTACGCCACGGATTGGAACGGCTGAACCTGTTGAAATCATCCAAGGTGGACGAATGACAAACATTCTGGACATTGAAGGGCTAACCAAAAGTTTTGGGGCCGTTAAAGCGGTTAACAATGTTTCATTCAGCCTGAAACAGGGAGAATTGCTGGCATTGATTGGCCCAAACGGGGCTGGCAAAAGCACCTGTTTCAATATGCTTATGGGACAGATTAAACCAACTGCAGGAAAGATCCTGCTGAATGGTCAAAACATTACCGGCATGCCAACGCGGGTTATCTGGCGCATGGGTGTTGGCCGGACATTTCAGATAACTGAGACCTATGCCTCAATGACAGTGGTTGAAAATGTGCAAATGGCTCTTTTGTCACATGAGCGCAACCTTTTCTCATTTTTGCCCTATGCCAGCCGGATGTATCGCAGCAGGGCAATTGAATTGCTCATAATGGTTGGTATGGCTGACCAAGCCGAACGCCATTGCGCTGTTTTGGCTTATGGCGATTTGAAACGCCTTGAGCTAGCCATCGCGCTGGCCCACGAGCCAAATCTTCTATTGATGGACGAACCAACTGCGGGCATGGCGCCTGCGGAAAGAATAGCGTTAATGAAACTGACCTCTGATCTGGTGGCGTCTCAGGGCATAAGCGTGTTGTTTACCGAACATGACATGGATGTCGTTTTTGCCCATTCGCACCGCGTGATGGTGTTGAACCGCGGTGAAATTATTGCCGATGGGCGGGTGAGTGACATTCGTGAAAACGCGCTTGTTCAAGAGGTCTATCTTGGCGGCGGCACATTATTTAACAATGAGAGTCCACAGGATGCTTAATATTTCTGAAGTTAACAGCTATTACGGCAAAGCTCAGGTGCTGAACCGGATGAGTTTCGATATCGAATCTGGTCAGATTGTCGCGCTGCTTGGCCGCAACGGGGCTGGCAAAACAACAACCTTGAAATCAATCATGCAACTCGTTGCGCCGCGCACTGGCAGCGTTCGCTTTTGTGATCAGGACATAACCAACCAGATGCCGCACAAGGTTGCGAAGATGGGGCTTGGCTATGTGCCCGAAGAGCGCCGTATTTTTACCGATTTAACAGTCATCGAAAATCTTGAAGTGGGTCGTCAACCGCCACGCGATGGCACCTTGTTATGGACCCAGAATATGCTGTTTGACCTTTTCCCCAATCTTGCCGAACGGCGTAACAATCGGGGAAAAACGCTATCAGGTGGTGAGCAACAGATGCTGACAATTGCT
>JABJBD010000199.1 GCA_018668795.1 Candidatus Puniceispirillum sp.
ATGGCAATCCCATCCAGGGACGTAATTAGCATCCTTGCCAAGCATCGATTGCGAACGGTTAACAACATCCTTCAAAATCTTGTTCAGCGCGTGACCAATATGAAGCTGGCCGTTTGCGTATGGCGGGCCGTCATGGAGGACAAATTTTTCAGCGCCACGACGCGCTTCACGCAACTTATTATAAAGGTCTATTTTCTGCCAGCTTTCCAGAATAGCAGGTTCACGTTTTGGCAAACCGGCACGCATCGGAAACTCAGTACGCGGCAAAAATACTGTATCTTTATAATTTATCTTTTGCTCAGTCATTCGATATAGCTTTCACGTCGAGGCTTTGAATTTGTTTAACCAGGCAGATCCCGGAAGACTTTATGCGATCTTTTGTGTTGCTGGCAAAATATGCCGGGCATCTGAGGCGTCTTTGGCAATCTGTTCTTTCAATTCTTCCAGGCCAGAAAATTTGCGTTCGGCACGCAAAAAGGATTTCAACCTGACTGATAGACGGCGACCATAAAGGTTACCATCAAAATCAAATAAATGCGTTTCGCATAACACGTCACGTGTCTCGAAGGTAGGCCGTATTCCGATATTGGCGACACCGTTCGCGATGAATTGTCCGTTTGACGATCCATCATCGTCAAAAACCTGGACTGCGTAAACGCCAAACGCCGGATTAAGCAGAGTACCCAGCGGAATATTAGCTGTCGGAAAACCGATTGTTCGCCCGCGCTTATCGCCTGTCTGCACAATGCCAGAAATAGCCCAATCATGCCCTAGCATGGTTGTCGCCTGTTCAGGTGCACCAGCCTGCAAAGCCGCACGTATCCGGCTTGATGAAATAACCACCGAATTATCGTCAATAAGAAGCGGTACGGTGGTAGCCGTAATATGCACTGAACCCCCGATCTCGTTGATTGTATCCATATCGCCACCACGACCACGGCCTAAAGCAAAATCACTGCCCGCAAATAGCTGGGTAACGCCCAAAGCTGGCAAAATATCAGTGACAAACGCTTTGGCGTCAGTCCGGCGTAGCACATCGTCAAAAGTGACATGGATAATATGTTCAACGTCTAGCTGGCCTAGCAAACGATCTTTTTCATGGCGGTCGGCAAGATGAAATGGCACATCGTCTTGGCGAAAAAACTCGCGGGGATGCGGATCAAAAGTAATAACAGCTGGTGTCAGATTATGCGTAACCGCATGGCTACAGGCGGCCTGAATGACTTTCTGATGCCCACGATGAACGCCATCAAAATTACCAATAGCGGCGCATAAGCGCTGTTGCTGTAATGGCGGGTCGCCAACAGCCCAGTCGATAACATTTACAAACGTGGAATCATCATGTGTCATAGGGCGGCACTATATCGCTTAACGCATCGATATTTCAACGGTTGTTAGCAAGTTTTTGCCCCATCCGTGCAATACATCATATTATCTGGATAATATTGAACAATATCGGATAGTAACGGGGTTTGCACACGTATCATAATTCTGTAACCTATCGGCACGACACAGACATATTGCGCTTTTCACATTTAAGTGGCGCATAGCATGGCAGAAATTCAAATATGACAGACATTTCAATTGATAGCATTAGTGCGTCTCTGGGCATCAACAGCTTTTTGAATGAGCAAGCTGTTTCGGTCGCAGTGGCCTATTCGGTTCAGCTAACAGCCGGTATTTTGACCTTGATCATTGGTATCTGGCTATCGGGCAAAGCTGGCCGTATGACGCGCAACTATCTGTCGCGGTTCGACAAGCTGGACAAAACCATTGTGCCATTATTGGGGGCGCTGGTTCGCTATACGGGACTGACCCTGACATTGGTTGTTTCGCTTGGTAAATTTGGTGTTGAAACAACATCTATTATCGCGGTTCTTGGTGCGGCTGGCCTTGCGATTGGTCTGGCCTTACAAGGCACTTTGTCGAACGTAGCATCGGGTTTAATGCTGTTGTTTTTGCGCCCCTTTAAAACAGGTGACTGGATTGAAGTTGCGGGCGTATCTGGAACAGTGCGTGAAATTGGATTGTTTACGACGGTCATTGATACTTTCGACAATGTCTATAACAGCGTTCCAAATTCGGCAATCTGGTCATCAAACATCATCAACCATGCCCGCTATGGCACGCGCCGCCTCGATCTTGATATTGGGATTAGTTATGAAAGCTCGCTTGATGATGCCGAAACCGCCATGATGGAACTGGCACAGGATCCAAGGGTTCTGCAGGATCCACCACCACGTTTCATCGTTGTGTCCTATGGAGATAGCGCGATCATTGTGCGTTTGCGCACTTATGCAACATATGATGATTTTTTCGATCTTAACTGGGATTTACATCGGCAACTAAAAGATGCCCTTGCCAAATATGAAATTGAAATTCCTTTCCCACAACGTGTTGTAAGACACATGTATGATGACCGAGATGTAAACCGTGACGACGACTCCGCCTAAACCGGAAAAACCGCATAAGATTACCCGCGAAACGCTGCGCAACGGATTAGTAGCGCGCATGGCAACCGAACGGGATGGCGAAAATACGATCGTGGCTAGTGATGACGATCTGCTTAGGTCACGCCAGCAATTCATTCCTGATGATTACGATTGTGATGATATTTGGATTTTTGGTTATGGCAGCCTTATTTTCAACCCTGTCATGAAACACTCAGAACGTCTTTTTGCCCGTGTTTATGGACATCACCGCCGATTTTGCCTGTGGACAAAAATTGGCAGGGGATCACCAGAATTTCCCGGGCTGGTTCTGGCATTGGATAAAGGTGGATCATGCCCAGGTGTCGCCTTTAAATTACCATGTGATCTTGCCATTGCCGAAATTGATCTATTGTGGAAGCGTGAAATGATCACGCTTGCTTATCGTCCAACATGGTTAAAATTACATACAGCGAACGGCATCAAACGAGGCATTGGCTTTGTTGCTAACCCTGACCGTCCGGTATTTGCGCCCCACATGACACATGACGAGATCGCACACGTAATTGCCAATGCCGAAGGCTTTCTGGGGCCATGCCATGATTACCTGTTCAACACGCTTCATGGGCTTCAGAAGCTAGGCATATCCGATCCCACGTTGGAAAAACTTGCAGCCAAAGTTGAACATAAGCTTGCTTCGCCGGATCATATTCGCTAGGAAAGCGATGTCGGGATTGTGCGGCTGTGGCGGAATGGTAGACGCGGCGGATTCAAAATCCGCTCCTGGTGACAGGGTGGGGGTTCAAGTCCCTTCAGCCGTACCACCCCGACAAAGGCATTTTTAATGATCAGCACAAATATATTTTCATCATCAATGGTATGGGCAAAGTCGGTCTATGATCGCGGGCTAAAAACCGCTGGTACGCCTTTTGCGACACGCTTCATGCTGGTCTTTGCTGTTCTGGAATCAATCATTATTCCCATACCTGTTGATCCAATTTTGGTCGCGGTGGTACTAGCCAAACCCATGAAATGGCTTCGCATGGCCTTGGCCTGTACGCTGGCATCGGTCATTGGCGGTGCAGGTGGGTGGGCACTGGGTGCCATTCTGGGACTAGGTATTCATGATATTCTGGCAATGTTTCCCGAAAAGCTGGCGGCACCAACCGCCTTTGCCGCAGTCGAAGCAGGCTTTGTCACATGGGGTTTGATAATCGTGTTTATTGGTGCCTTTTCGCCGCTACCTTATAAGGTGATAGCGGTCAGTGCTGGTTTATTGGGCTTCGGACTTTTACCTTTCATTCTTGTGTCACTTGTTGGGCGGGGCTTGCGTTTTATCATTGTTGCTGGCATTGCCCGCCATCATGGTGATGCCAAGACCGTTATCAGTCTTTTATCACTTCTGATCATACTTATTGTTGGGGCATTATGGTTGACACATTGAATACTGATAAAATGACAATGAGCGCATGGATGACAATAGGGCGCGGACTTGGGTTTACCGGTGCCATATCGGCTAGCCTGCTTGGCGGCGCATTTGCGTTTGAATATCTGGGTGGATTGATGCCCTGCACTATGTGTATCTGGCAACGGTGGCCACATGCGATCATCATTGTGGCAGCATTAGTCGGGCTTCGTGGTATCACGCCTGTTGCCATGATGGGACTGATCGCAATTATGGCCGCTATTAGCATTGGGCTGGGCGGTTTTCATGCTGGTGTTGAATGGCAACTATGGCAAGGACCCAGCGGATGTAGCGCCGCATTACAAAGCAATATGGCTGTTACCGACTTGGTTGATCAACTTCTGGCAACACCTGTTATCAGGTGCGACGAAGTAGCATGGTCATTTTTAGGCATTTCAATGGCAGGATGGAACGCAATCTTTAGTTTGGACATGCTGTTGATCGCGCTGTTCGCCATGTTAGGGCGCAACAATATCAAACATCAGAATTCAGGGATCCGTTAGAATATGGCAAAAACACATACAAGCCCGACTGATATTGCGCGTTACCTGCGCGTTGATCATGCTGGTGAGCGCGCCGCTCAGCAAATTTACAAAGGTCAACTGGCCGTGCTGAAAAATCATGCTATGGGCCCCGAAATCCAGCATATGATGGAACAGGAAGTCGAACATCTTGAGACTTTTGAAACGTTGTTAAACGAGCGGGAAGTTAGACCATCATTACTTGATCCTTTATGGGGTGCCGCAGGGTTTGCGCTTGGCGTGGCAACGGCGGCGATGGGGCCAAAAGCGGCCATGGCCTGTACCATCGCGGTTGAAGAAGTTATCGGTGAGCATTATCAGAAGCAGGCTGAAAATCTGGGCAAAGATGAAGCTAGTTTAAAAAAGATCGTTGAAAAATTCCGTGACGATGAATTGGAACATCGTGATATTGCGATCGACCATGATGGTGAAAATGCAAAACATTACGACATGTTGCGTGCTGTCATTCAGCGTGGATGCCGCACGGCCATCAAGGTAGCTGAAAAGCTCTAGCTTTCATCCTGTTGTAATTCACTATCCCAATATAGATAGTCCCGCCATGATTCATGAAGATAGTTTGGTGGAAAACCACGGCCATTTTCCTGTAACTGCCAAACATTTGGCGCCATTGGTGCCGCCAGAGGATGCATATTGCACTGGCTGGGTAGTTTGTTTGCTTTGCGAAGATTACAAGAGCCACAGGCAGCAACCACGTTAGCCCATGTTGTACGCCCACCTTTTGACCTAGGAATCACATGGTCAAATGTCAGTTCCGAAGCTGGCAAACTAGTAC
This sequence comes from Candidatus Puniceispirillum sp., assembly GCA_018668795.1. GTDB lineage: Bacteria > Pseudomonadota > Alphaproteobacteria > Puniceispirillales > Puniceispirillaceae > Puniceispirillum. The sequence continues at coordinate 5,209 of JABJBD010000199.1, forward strand.
CGCAATATTGGCAACTAAACCTATCACGCAAAAATACGTTAAAACGTGTGAAAGCTGGATTGCGTGTTTGCGGTACATATTCTTTTAGAGCAATCACCGACGGCAATTTTATCTGCATGCTTGGTGAACTGATCCGCTGGTCATATTCCGAAATAATACTAACGCGTTCGAGACAGACCGCCTTTACCGCGTCCTGCCATGACCATAGGGAAAGAGGGAAATAATTTAGAGGTCGAAAATCCGCATTCAGAACCAAAGCTGGTGCGAAACTACCTGCATTCATAATCACATCCTCGATGTTACCTGATTTCAAAACAGTATCTGTGTATTATGAAAACACGTCCACACAGATATGACAACCCCGTGCCCACTACATATAGAAATAGTCATCTACACAATATCTAAATATTGTGTGCTTTATCACAAAGCGCGCCTATGCGGGCAAATGTAAGGCCAGAAATTCTATCGCCGCTGACAAAGCATCTGCATCGATTCCGTGGCCAAGACCATCACGAGGAACGCGTGAGACATCCGCACCAAGGCCTTTTAAGATATCTGCCGAAACATCCATCATCTCAAACGGTACAACCAAATCCTGTGTGCCGTGGATAAGCTGAACGGCGGGAAAATTACGGCTATCTTCAGTAGCTACCAAATCATCATATACCAGAAGCGCACCTGAAAAACTGACTATGGCAGCTGGTTTTTCCGCCATCCGAAGCCCACAATGCAGGCTCATCATCCCCCCTTGTGAAAATCCCATTAGCGCACTAGCGTTATTATCAAGGCCTAACGCGCTCGCGGCGGCCGCAATCGCTGTCTCGATCACAGGTGCGGCAATAACTGGACCTGTGACCCTGTCTTCTATATCAAACCATTGCCGCCCCGCAGGATTCATGCTGCAAGCTTCAGGCGCGTGCGGGACAAAGAAAGCCGCCCCCGGAAAGCGCACCGAAAAGGGATAGGCAAGATCGGCAAGGTCATTACCATCTGCACCCCAGCCATGTAGCATGATGATCAAGCTTGACGCTTTGCCGCCACGCGCGGGATCAACAAAAGGCCCTGATAGCTCTCCAAAGCGGCGATCTGCCATGCTATACTCCTGTATTAAATAAGCTGCACTGTTTATATATTAACGCCAAGACCAAGCCAATATATACACCTATTTCAGGGGAGTGATGCATCATGATTACGCGATTTGCTCCAAGCCCGACTGGCGCGCTTCATCTTGGCCATATATATGCGGCCAAAGTCGCCCATGATCTAGCCCAAATGAATAACGGCCGTTTTCACTTGCGGATCGATGATCTGGACAGGACGCGATGCCGCCCTGATTTTATCGATGCCATTTACGATGATCTTCGATGGGTTGGGCTTGACTGGCATGGCACACCATCATTTCAGTCAGACAGACAGACATATTACGCCAAGGCAATCACTCGTTTACACAATATGGACCTGCTCTACCCTTGCTATCTGACTCGGCGCGAGCTTGCCGAGATGACACAGGCGCCTCATGGCACCCCATATAATGACAGTCCCATCATGCCGATAAATACTGACCAGATGATAAGCGATAGCGAACAAAAACGACGCGCCGCCGAGGGCCAGCAAGCGGCGTGGCGATTGCGCATGGATGCCGCCATAAAGGCCACAGATAGCCATACGCCGTTTAGTTGGCGTGAATGCGCCTATTCAGCTGGGGCGGGGTTAAAAATCGCCACACCCGAAATATTTGGTGATGTTGTGATAGCGCGAAAGGATCTAGGTAGCTCATATCATCTTGCTGTTGTGATCGATGATATGCTTGATAATGTCAGCTTGGTCACACGTGGGGTTGATTTGCAAGCATCCACACATCTACATCGTTTGTTGCAAGCCTTGCTGGATTTGCCAACACCTGACTATCTGCATCACCCGCTGGTGACAGATGCCGACAATAAGCGGCTTGCCAAACGCGACAAGGCACAGGCTGTTGACGCTTTCAGACATAATGGCATGGATGCCGAAAGTTTGATGGCTTATTTGCCACCTTTACCGGGTTACGAATCTGTCAGGACGTAGCCTCAGATTTATTATATCTGAGAGAATAAGCTTATAAAAAATTGCTGAAATATTAACGTAATGCGGTAAAAAATCTCAATAGAATTTAAAATATGAGAAAATAAAAATAATTCCGTTTAGCGGGGTTGACTAGGAAGCTTAACTCCAGCATATCTGCGCTTGTACGAACGTTTGTTTGTGCATTTCCTCCCTAAACTTGGTCGTGAGCATGCTCACGACCCCTTTTTCATAAAATGATAGAAACATCATTTTATGAAACCCAGTTGCACTGATCAGGCTTTGGTATTGTAATATCCATAGCTGAACAGCCAGCCAACGGTGCACATAAGACAGAATACAGGCAAAGTTGCTGCCATAACCATCATTTCCCATCCAAGTTGACTATGCACGACCCCAGCAACAAGCGAGGCTGATGCAACAAGGATTGTCATTGTCAGGTCAGCAACACCTTGGACACGTCCACGCTCTTCGGGATTGGCGACTAGTGCCACCAATGAACTGCCACCGATATATAAAAAATTCCATCCGATACCCAACAGGAACAACGCACCAAAATAATGCCAGAAATCATCGCCAATCAGCGCCAGCACAATAACCATGATGTAGGCAAAAACACCTAACCCCAAAATTCGGCTAGCACCATAACGTGCAATAAGGTTGCCAGTAAAAAATGACGGCGCAAACATCGCCACAACATGCCATTGAATAATCGAGGCATTAGCCGATGTACCAAGTTGACTGACATTTACCACTTGTAACGGTGTCGCTGTCATCAGATAGCTCATCAGGGCATAGCCAAGTGCGGCGCAAAACATGCCAATCAGAAACATCGGCATGCGTAAAAACAAGCTTATCGGGCGACCCGCAAATGACTGATTTTCTGGCTTTGGAATCTTAACCCCAAAAATAAAAAGAAGGGAAAAAAGCTGAACGACCGAAGCTGTGAAAAAACAGCCTGCATAGAGAGCATCAGGCACTATATCTACTGTGTTTCGGGCAATTTCAGGCCCCAGAAAGGCGGCAACCAGCCCGCCGGTCAACACCCATGATATGGCACGCGGTTTATCCTCAGGCGCGGCACTATCGGCGGCGGCATAACGATAAAATCCTGAACAGGCCAATGAAAACCCTAGCCCCATAGATGCTATGCAGAAAAACACATAGTGATGCAATACAATCGCCATACCCTGAGATAAAGCTGATAAGACCGCAACACACACGCCAGCAATAAACACTGGACGACGGCCATATCGCGACATCAGCAAAGAGACTGGCAAGGTCGAGAGCATCGACATCACAAACATCAAAGACAAAGGCAAAGTTGACAACCATGCGACAGGCGCAAGTATGCTACCCACCAATGCTGTATTTATCATATTCACATTCATGGTTGTCATCGACAATGCTTGCGCACATGTCAATCTGAACACATTTTTTTGATTATGCTTCAAATTCAGCATTACATAATCTGCTTTAGTTTTGATGAGACATCACGTGCAAAGCCAAACCATGAATGATGGGCAAGGAATGTCACTTAGGACTTCAGCTTCCGGCCAAAGAGTTCAAGTCGGTGATCAACTAGCTCATATCCCATTTCGCGGGCAACCTGTTCTTTGAGTGCTTCTAATTCAGCATGATAGAATTCGATAACATCGCCAGTTTCCACATCAACCAGATGCTCATGATGTTCGCCTGATTCTTCATAACGGGCACGGCCATCACCGAATTCAATGCGATCGATTACCCCAGCTTCTTCAAGTAATTTGACTGTCCGATAAACGGTTGCGATCGAGATGGTATCATCTTCTTGAACAGCGCGACGATATAGCTGATCGACATCAGGATGATCTTCGGATTCTTCGATAACGCCTACGATTATCTGGCGCTGACTGGTCACGCGCATTCCCTTAGCCAAGCATTTTTCCATCAATGTGTTTGACATATGCGTCTCATTCTCTAGCAGGTTACCGATACTATAGGCTTTTACCGCACCGTTATCCACCCCCAATTGGAATGGGTTATTCTACCTCGTCTTCATCGATATTACCGTCACCAGAAACAGTTGTTGCTTCATAAGCGCGACGATCCTGCTGAAATTTGACAGCCGCAAGGGGCAAGCTACAGATGTAAACGGTGGCTAGGGCAAGATAGGTAATCCAAGGTTGCGTCACAATCCCTGCTCCGAGCAAGCCCACAACAGCCAGAATCGGCAACACACTGCCCACAGGGAGTTTAAGCCGTTTTCCAGCAAAGGTAGGAAGCGCTGTGACAGCGCCTACACCAATAAGAATGAGCCAGCCTGATACATAAAGTGCCTCACGCACCCATGGCAGGTTAAATTCAAGATCAAGACAAATCGGCACCAAAACAAGAAACGCTGCCGCCGGCGCAGGAATACCCGTAAAATAGTTTTTTGCATATACTGGTGGGTTTGGAAGTTCAGAGTCAAAGCGAGCCAACCTTAACGCAATCGAAACTGCGTAAAACAAGGTCGCGCCCCATGCCAAATTGCCGTAATCCTGAAGCGCCCATAAATAAAGCGACAGCGCAGGCACAACCCCAAACACGACAAGATCTGACAAGCTATCAAGCGCCGCACCAAAAGCACTTGCCGTTTGAAACTTACGCGCCGCGCGCCCATCAAGCGCATCAAAAACAGCCGCCAGAGCAACAAGCACAATCACGCCAGCCCAGCGCCCATCCAAAGCAAAGCGCAGTGCTGTCAAACCCGAGACAAAACCACCAATCGTAAGCATATTGGGTAGTAACCAGTATATTGATACTGACCGAAACCGCTGATTATGCGGTTTTAGATTAGCATCACTCACCGCACTGTCCCCACGTCAGGTTCATTGTAGTTTCCAGCAAGATCAGCAATGACAGTTTCACCCGCAATGGTACGTTGTCCAGCAAGAACGGTAACAGGCGTTTTAGCGGGAAGCCACACATCGACACGACTACCAAAACGGATGATGCCATATTGCTGACCCACATTAAGTTGATCGCCAACAGCAGCTTCGAGAATAATCCGGCGCGCGACAAGTCCGGCAATTTGCACAACGCCAATCTTTTGTCCGCTTTCAGTTTCCAAAACCATGTTCTGGCGTTCATTCTGTTCTGAAGCCTTATCAAGGCTTGCATTCAAAAATGCCCCTTCATGGTATGCTGTTTCAATGACCTTGCCTGCCACAGGTGCACGATTCACATGCACATCAAACACATTCATGAAAATTGAAACACGTCGCCACTCACCTGCTGGGAGCGCCAAATCGGCAGGTACATTTTCAACACCTGTTGATAAAACCCGGCCATCAGCTGGAGATATAACCAGATTATCCGTAATCGGAGTCACACGGCGCGGATTACGAAAGAAATACACACACCAAAGCGACAGCAAACATCCTGGCAGGACAAAAAGCGTCCAGAAATAGGTGATAATACCACTTGCCAAAACAAACAGGAAAATAAATGGCCAGCCAGCCGGATGAATCGGAACCAGCAATGCCTCTTTCGTACTCTTGATAATATTCATATCTTCATGCGCTCTCAATGTGTCAAAGGACAAACGTCCCGTTAAAACAGTCTGTCACCATAGACAAATGTCATGCGTCAGTCACCCGCCAATCACTAGACATGGCACTAGGGTTTAATAAACATGGTGTTTGGCAATATTTTCAGAATGCTTTAATAAAGCTAGTCGCCAGTGGACGTCAACGATGTTTGCACGGCCTTGGCATCTTCAGGCGCAATCAAACCACGTGCCAGCAGATCATCCAGCTTGCTACTCAACGCACCACGGCTAAGCAAGCGTGGGGCTTCAAGCCCATCAATACGTATTTGGATTGCGGTGTTTTCACCGTCATTTGATGCCGTATGTGAAGCACCGCTCTGGCTTTGAGGCACATCGCCATGTTGGATGTCGTTTTGATGGCCATTTTGATGCCCATTCATCATTCCACTTACAATCTTATTGGCAGAAGGCGGCGATTGGATTGTTTCATCATCACTATTCTGGAGCGTGTTATCTGAAATTTGGTCAGTTGAGTCGGTTGATTCTTCCCAAGCCATTGCAGCGCTGTCTTGATCAATATCTGGATGAATATCTGGATGAATATCTGGTTTGTTTTCGCGTTCCTGAACATCAAAAGCAGACATGCTTTGATCATTATCGAAGTTATGCGGCTTAGCTTTTTCTGCGGGCGTGACAAAAGAGTGCTTTGACTCAAACATTGGCACCGATTGTTCGGCCATGGCTGATGTTACCAACAAAGACGGTGATTGCGGGGACGCTTTAATTGTAGCAGGACGTACATTTAGAAGCGCAAGCTGATTGTTGCGTCCACGCTGAGTTATGATTTGCGTGTCTGTACCTGTCATGCGGTCAATAAATTCGCCTACCAGTATTACTTGCCACTGACACGCCTCAATCTCCCATGGACGTAGATGCCAAGGCAGATCGTCCAGTGATGAAAATTTATCGCCAATCCATTTGACCGAATAAGACATTCGACCAGTTTTGGTAGAATTTTTGCGGCGTGGTCGCATTCGCAAACGGCGATTAAGCACCTGAGATATATGAATTATTTCATGTGCAACCACTTCAAGAGCATCTTTGATCCCGGCGGCCGTTGAAACCGACATCTCAAAGACCGTCGGCAATGTCACACCAAAAACCCCAGGTCTTTCTGACAGCATGTCACGTGACAATGGCACACGGATGGGACGGTTAGCAGCATCGATCAGCAAGGTGATCATTTTTTGCTGTTTTGATGTCAGCAAACGATCGGCAAAATATTGAGCGGCCGCACTTAGCAATTCTTCTTCACCAGCTGGCAAATTTATTGCGATAACTTCAATATTTTTCTGCTTTGCCATGACTTCGTAAATCCACTCTTGAACGCGCCTAGATTATCACAGCACAGTCAGGAGTACAGTATTTTGCATATTAACCGCTTGTATATTGGTTTAGCTTCATCATAAAGTAATTGCGAATAGATGAATAATTTCTGTGTAGCGTTTGTAATCACTAATGAATTTAGTTGGTAATCGCGCACAACATCAAGCCATACATCTTTTCATATGACGGTTAAAAAATAGATGTAATTTGTTAACAAAGACCTAAAAAATTAGAACTTTATCACACATTCTAATGCACATAGGTCAATCGAAAGGATGTCAAATGGATAACAACATGTTTGAAAAGGGCCTTGCACAACGCAAAGCAACACTGGGCGCTGAATATGTAGAAAATGTAATGGCAAACGCTGATGATTTCATGAAACCGTTTCAGGAAGCCATGACAGCATGGTGCTGGGGCTTTGGCTGGGGTGACGAAGCCATTGATGCCAAAACGCGATCAATGATGAATCTTGCCATGATCGGCGCACTTGGAAAAATGCATGAATGGGAACTTCATTGTCGTGGCGCCATGCGCAATGGTGTATCGAAAGAAGAAATTCGTGCCATTATTCATGTTATTGGAATTTATTGCGGTGTTCCACAGGCGCTTGAATGTTTTCGCGCGGCGAATAAAGCAATCGCTGACTTTGAAAAATAGGTGAAAATCCTGTAATAACTATATAGACAGTACAAATTGCATTTTGAAATGTGAACAAAGTTGCAAAAAATACAATAAAAACAACGTGTATATCACATAGCGTATATAAATTATGGACTTATGCGCGATTTTGAGAGAGTTTGTTACAGACAATGGCATTTTGCCTGTCTTTATGGAACCATGTTAAAACATTGATCCACGTTGAAAGATTGTGTAAGAAAGTGACAGGTAAAGGAGCATAAACTTATGCAACAGATGATGAGTTTTTTAGTTGTCGGTGTATTCGCTTTGGGCGTGCAAAGCGCTATCGCTGGCGGTTTGCCCGTGACAAAATCTGCTGATGCAACAAGCGCAGGTTCAGGCACTACCCAAGCCTCGGCCACTACGTCCACAAATTCAGCCGCAAATGATACATCGGCGTCGTCAAGTTCCAATAATGCGACTGGTTCAAATACTACATCCACAGAAACGGACGCCACAGCCACGCAAAGCGCTGAAGCAGCAGCTGGCGACGAGACCGAAAATGGCGCTGTTTTTGTTGCCATTGAAGATGATCCGCTGATTGTTGATGCCTCTGCCATCATGGATGATGATGGAATGGGTAACGTGCAAGTACAGTGGCAGATTTCGAAAGATGGTGAGACATGGATGAATTTGACAGGTGCTGTTCATCAATCATTTACACCGCGCGAAGCCCATGTTGGCCAACGCTTGCGGGTGCAAATCTCATATGTTGATGGACAGGGCAATCTGGAAACACTTACCAGCCCTCCTTCAACAAAAGTCCAAAATGTGAATGACAAGCCTATTGGCTCACCACAGTTGGCGGGGAATGCCCGTGAAGAAGATGCGCTGGTTGTTGATGTAAGCCTGATTGCCGATGAAGACGGTGTCGGGATTTATGCCATCATCTGGCAGCGCTCAAGCACAAAGACCGAATGGCAGGCGTTCCCTGAGTCTGTTGGCGAAGTGCTTCAGCTTACCCAGGCGCATGTTGGTTATTCCTATCGTGCAGTAGTGTCATATGTTGATAGCCACGGCACCCGTGAGCTATTGATCACCAATCCATCAGAAACTGTCGTCAATGTTGATGATCCCGTTCAAGGCGAAGTTCTGTTGGCTGGTGAAGCGTCTGAGGGAGAGGTTTTAACCGCGAATACAGCGCGCGTGTCTGATGAAGATGGCATTGCAAGCATGACTGTTGGATGGGAATCATCCAAAGATGGCCGTACTTGGCGGGCGATCGAAACTGGCGGTGCTAGCCAGTTGCGCTTGTCACAAGCCCTTGTTGACAGACAGGTTCGTGCCCGCGTTAGCGTTGTTGACACATTTGGCATTGAAACAGTTATTTTCAGCCAAGCAACCAACACAGTTAAAAATGTGAATAACAAGCCAGCTGGAACGATATTTGTTAAAAGGGTTGGTGGTTAATACAAACTTCAAATCCAAAATAAAACATGAAGCTGTCCACATGATCATGTGGGCGGCTTTTATTTTGAAAAATGGTTATCGGTTCAACCCTCTGCATTATTTTGTAAAAATATGCCCAAAATATTGAATTTTTAATTTTTTGCTTTGACTATTTTTATAATAGGTACACACTAAATGCAGTATGAAGCATGTTAATTTACATCTAGGTGTTGATTACAAGCGTCCCAAACGCCTCTGGGCTTCTGCTATCGTCAAAATATCTTCAATGACCGCTATCGCTAATGGAGCTTTGCCATGCAACTGACTGACCGCGATCCTCGAACGGAATGTTCTATCCTTCCTTTTCAACGTCCTCATCAGGACACTGACAGCGTCACTACCAGCAATATTGCTGCCGTCATTGCGGTAACAGTTTTGCATCATGGCGATATGTCACCAGAAGAAAAATTGATCAGTATTATTGAAGCTAGTGGTGAGGCTGAAATCCTTGATACCGTTGATGGTATGGAAGCATTTTCTGAATGTGAACAAGCCTATAATGATGCCACCAATGATAATGACCGTATAAGCTTGGTCTAGGCGTCTGCGTTCTGGTTCACCATAAAGGCTATTGCGGCATAGATTACCTATAAAATATGGGTCATGGCCAATACCCATATAGGTATTCCAATCGCCGCAACCAGCGTCTGCACAGTTATAATTTCAGCCATCAAAGGCGCATCACCGCCCAGTTCCTGTGCCAGCGTGAATGATGACGTTGCTGTTGGCGCAACGGCCAAAACCACCAATACCAGCAAGACATCTTTATCAAGCCCAAGAGCAAGACCCACAAGCATCATAATCACTGGTAATACCAGCAATTTGGCAAGCACCGCTAGAACCAAGGCGGCCGAATGCGCGCGCAATGCCGAAATACGAATTGATGCACCAACGCATAATAACAGCATCGGCAAAGCCGCACTTCCAAGAATATTGGCCGCACCAGTGATGAAATCAGGTACCGGAATAGATAGTAAATTGACAATACCGCCAAGAATAATCGCGCCCATGAGTGGATTACGCACTAATTCAGCCATAATAGCCCGGCCAAGATGCGCATCCTGTTCGCCTTCACGAAGCAGAAAAATAATAATCACAGCAAAAATATTGGATATTGGCACCAAAACTGCCACCGCAATCGCACCAATTTCAAGCGCGGCAACACCAAAAGCGCCTTGAACAAAGGCTAGCATCAAAAACCCGTTATGGCGTAAACCAGCCTGTATCAGTGACGAGGTTGCTGGACCACTCGCGCCTATTAAACGGCCTGCAAGAAAGCCGTAGATAACCATAACTGTGGCGGCAATGAGCAATGTCAGACAAAAAGGCAGTATGAATTCGGCTGATAAACTGGCCGTTGACGTTAGATTGAATAACAAACCAGGAAACAATATCCAGTAACAAATTTTGGACAAAGCATCCCAAAAAGAAACGGGCACGAATGCCCGCATCTTTATTAAATGTCCGACCACCACCAAAAGAAGCACCGGCAGGATTGTCGAGATCATGGCGCTCATAAGGTCATATCTGTCATAAATGTAGCCTAGCCATTATCGCCTGTATCAGTTCCAAGCTTTTTGATGCTTTTCCAAGCAAGCGGCATAAGGCCAGCAGCCACAACAGCTTTCAGCACATCACCATAAAGAAACGGCATAACACCATGAATAACGGCTTTTTCAAAACCAATCATCATACTGAGCCATGCCACACCAAAGACGTAAATAACTGTCGTCCCAATCAGCATCATAGCTGCTGTTGAAATCATTGTGCGGCCCATGCCCCGTTCAGCCATGTATCCAAGCGTAACCGCAGCGATCAAAAAGCCTGCAAGATAACCGCCTGTAGGTCCAAACATATACAGCGCACCAGAAGCACCATTGGCAAACACAGGCAAGCCCAACGCACCTTCAAAAAGATATAAAGCAACTGTACAACCAGCCATCCGTGAACCATAAGTCATGCCAATCAACAATATAGCAAGCGTCTGACCGGTAACCGGAACCGGATACATAGGAACTGCAACTTGTGCAGCCGAAGCAATAAGCAAGCTACCCATTATAACCATCACAGCCTTGGCGAGATATGTACGCGTTTTATCATCCGTGAAACGGTCATTTAAAAGAGCCGCTGCCAATGTTGTAAAATGGGCGGAATGTACGTGAGCTGGCGCAGTCATATTCATCTCCTTAAAGGCTTTGATAAGGCGCCAGTATAGAGTCATGCCATTAGAAAACAAGCCACTGACGCACGGACAATTGCGTTGTTGCATTCTTCGATTACCAAATTCATATGGAATGCCGGTTGCTTATAGCTATTCAACAAGCTAAACAGCTTGCCTGTTATAGATTTTCTGTCACAGGAAATTACTTTATTTGATCCAAGGACATACAGAAATGCTCGAAAAATTATTTGGCTTGAAAGCAGCATCGACGACTATTCGCACCGAAATTCTGGCTGGTATGAGTACCTTTTTGACAATGTCGTTTATCATTGCGGTCAATCCAATGTTTCTTGCCGATGCGGGTATTCCTTTTGAAGCTGGCTTTGTTGCTACGATTATCGCCACAACAGTTGGCACTGCCATCATGGCATTTTGGGCAAAATGGCCTGTTGCCGTTGCTCCGGGTATGGGCTTAAACGCATATTTTGCCTATGGATTGGTACTTGGTCAGCAATTTTCCTGGCAACAGGCACTCACCGCTGTTTTTGTAGCATCTTTGCTATTTTTTCTGTTCTCACTTAGCAAAGCCAGAAGCTGGTTGATTGGGGCTATTCCAACCTCGATGCAGGTTGGCATTACTGCCGGTATTGGTCTTTTTCTGGCAATGATTGGACTCCAAAGCATGGGGCTGGTTGCGGCTGATCCTGATACGATCGTGCGCCTTGGCACGGTGCATGCGCCTGAATTGCTATTGGCACTTGCTGGACTTGTTTTGATGGCAGGTTTGCAAGCGCGCGGCATAAACGGTTCGATATTAATCAGCATTATGATACTCAGTATTATTGGCTGGGTCAGCGGCCTTGCTGAATTTGGTGGCATTGTGTCCACCTCAATCCCTACAGCCAGTGCCGCTTTCCAGCTCGATTTTTCGGTGCTGACGACGTTTAGTTTCCTGTCAGTTGTTTTTGTGCTGTTCTTCCTCGATTTTTTCGATACCACCGGCACCCTGACGGCCATCGCTGACCTTACAGGAAAACGAAAAGATGATGGGTCCATCGAGAATTTGGATCGTGCTGTACTTGCCGATACAGGTGCTAGCATTGTTGGAAGCCTTGTTGGAACGTCAAGCATGACAACCTATATGGAAAGCGCAACAGGCATTAAAGCTGGTGGACGGACTGGCCTTACCGCATTGGTTGTCGCAGTTTTGTTTGTTTTCTGCTTGTTCTTGCAGCCCCTTTTCGCCTCAATTCCAGCCTTTGCAACAGCGCCAGCATTGGTTTTTGTAGCGGCGGCGTTTTTACAACCGCTTCGTAATATTGATTGGGACGATGCCGTCGTCGGCATACCTGTTTTGCTGACCACGCTGATCATGCCTTTGACATTTTCCATCGCTGCGGGCATCGCGATTGGTTTTCTGTCCTATATCGCTATCCATATCATTGCTGGACGGATGCAGAATTTGAATGCGGGGATTATCATAATTGGTCTGTTCGGCGCGGTGTGGCTGCTTGCAGCCTAGGCCCAGGTTAGCTGGTCAATAATGGTTTCAAGGCAATCAAACGGCACAATCACCGCATAGCCATCCCCAGCACCTGCGGTGATTGTAATATCCGAAGCAGAAACATGGTTGGAGATACCAATCGCTTGGCCAAATTGCATATGCAAGCCATCAAGTGGCCAAGCAAGACCGCGTGATGAAACAAAGCTTTGCTTAGCAAGCGGGACAATCGATAAGCGCGTGCCAACAGATAGGCGAAGCGCAATATCACCTCTAACCGCCAGAATAATATCTTCTGCGCCAACAAGAAGCAGTTGCGATTGATTCGATGTGGCCGCCAATGCATGCATCGCACCAAGCGAATGATCAAAACGACTTCCAATAAAGCCAATCCCCACAATCAGCGGGGCAGTGATCAAATTCAGGCATTTTTCAAAATCTGTATCATCCTGACCGGACAGTTTTATCTGCTGTATATCTGGCGATAAAGACGCCAGATCACCAACCGAATCCATATCACCAATAATCGCCAATGGTTCACGTCCAGCCTTTAACGCCGCATGCACACCACTATCGGCGGCAATCACTTGCCATCCGGATGGCAAGGCAGATAAACCAACAGGATCAGGAACACCGCCAACCAACACGACTGGGCTATCAAACGTTAAAGCTGTCAGTATTTCGGTCATCTCGCCTGCCCTTTTTACGTTCTGCATATTAAGCAATATGTCTGCATGATTACAAACAACTATATGGATTTATCATAATGATAACCAAATAATGATACGCTTTCACTCATTAGCCCTTGTGTTTAAAGTTAGCCTATACTAACTTTCAGAGATGGAACAAAATCAGACGTCAGCTGAACCATTAATGTCGCCTGCCATAACACCAGCTAAGCCTTATATGCTTTCGCTTGCGTTACAGACTTTGCTGATTTGTGTTCCTGTTTTTGTTGCCGCTATCGCACTGTCGGTTTGGACGACAGAGTTAGCGGATATTATCTTCACAGCGATTGCCGATGCCTATCTTCAGGTCAGCACCTTTGTTGCGGCTACCTTTTTGATTTTTTATGGCATTGAAAAAATATTAAACATCGATGCCACTGAAATATTACGTCGCAAGACTATCTGGCAAGTGCCGATTGCGGCCGGGCTTGGTGCTTTGCCTGGTTGTGGCGGAGCTATCATTGTCATCACGCAATATGTCACCGGACGACTAAGTTTTGGAAGCGTTGTTGCCGTATTGACAGCGACCATGGGTGATGCAGCCTTTTTGCTTATTGCGCAAGAACCGCTTACCGGCATTGCCATTATGATGATGGGGTTTGGTGTTGGTAGTGTCAGCGGCTGGATTGTCAATTATCTGCATGGTGCCGATTTTATGCGCCAAAATGGCTCAGTTAGAGAATTTGACGAACCCCATAACCGTGATGCCAGCAGTAGCTGGCTTGACCGCATGTGGTATCTGATCTTGATTCCCGGCATTATTCTGGCAGGTCTGGTTGCCTTTCAAGTTGATGTTGATGCTATGTTTGCATCATCTTTTCATCAAAAACCAGCCACCTTAATCGGCGTTGTGGGTGGTACACTGGCACTAGCCATGCGTCTCGCTCCACATTTTGGTATGCCAGGTGATGTCGGCTTTTCAAATAGCGGTGGCATGTTCCGCCGAACAGTTGCCGATACAAATTTTGTGACCGTGTGGGTGATTGGTGCTTATTTGCTTTTCGAGTTGACCATCTATTTTACTGGCGTCGATCTGAAAGCCCTGTTTGATGGCTGGGCATTATTTACGCCTTTAGTGGCTATCCTTATTGGTTTCTTGCCCGGATGTGGCCCTCAGGTTCTGGTGACCACGATGTATCTAGCTGGATATGTGCCCTTATCAGCACAAATTGGAAATGCAATCAGCAATGATGGTGATGCGTTGTTCCCCGCGATTGCGATTGCCCCACGCGTGGCCGTCGTAGCCACTCTTTATTCTGCTGTCCCTGCGGTGATCATTTCCTATGGTTGGTTTTTCATAATGGAATAGGCCGCCCACATAGCGGACAGCCTCTGTGTGATACGAATCTATTTTTCGCGGAATGCCGTTTTCAACGATTTCTGGATTGGTGTCATGATGTAATTCATCACTGTCCGCTTATCGCCCAGAATATCAACTGTCAGCGGCATACCAGCTGTGATCTCTGGACGGATTGGCGATTTCGTAAGTTCGATTTTCGGAATTTCGATCATCGTCTCATAGAAAGGCATCTGATTTTCCGGCTGGGTCGTATTATTGGCAACCCGTTGCACGACACCCATCAGCACGCCATAGCGCGATGGATCATAGGCAGCCAGCGAGATACGTGCGATTTGGCCAGGTTGGACAGCCGCTACATTCTGTGGTGGCACCTGCGCCCTGACTAAATAGCCTGACTCGGATGGCACAATATCAACAAGCACCGTACCAGCCTGCACAACAGCACCTATCGTTTTGACATGGACTGCCGATACAGTACCCGATAATGGTGCCCGAATATCTGCATGGCGCACCTTACCTTCGAGGGCATCGTGGCGCGCTTTAAATTGCATAGCCTTGATTTGTGTTTCAGCCAATTTACCCGCCGCATCAGCCTTAAAGTTTGATATGATCGACTCCATCTCACGCTTCTTGCCTGCAAGGTCAGATCGCCGTGCATTCGCGCTCAATGTCGATAGCTCGATTGTACCGATTGCTTGCTGATATTTAGTGCGTGACGCAAGCAAGACCGCCTGTGGCTCGTGCCCTGCTTTGACAAGCGGTTCAAGAAGTGCCAGTTCCTCAGCATATAGCTCAGCCTGTTTTGTGGCGATCCGGGCTTCAGCTTCTTTTTCGAGTATCGTGCGTTCCAGTGTTTCTACCGCATTGGCAAGCACCTCAAGGCGGCTTTGCATCGCGTTTTTGCGACTATGGAAATGCTGTAATTCCTGGGCCACCACATCTGGTGAAGATGCGATAAGGTCATCTGGAAATACCAGAATATCAGCCCCTGAAATTTCTGCCTTGAGCCGTATTTCAGTTGCGTAGGCCGCTTGGTAATTGATTTCATTATCCTGAAAATTAGCCAGTACATCCTCATCTTCTAAACGAAACAGCACGTCACCTTTTTCAACCTTGGCACCCAATTGGACATTGATTTTGACCAGTGAACCAGGTAACCGACTTTGCACATGCTGGACATCGGATGGGGTGACGATAATACCCTCGGCGCGTACCTGTTCATTGACCTCGGCATAGATTGCCCAGACCACGGCAACCGTTGTGAATATGGCAATCAGAACATAAAGGAACTGACCTTTAACCCGGCCACGTTCAGGATCACTCATATCTGGTGCGGAATGATCAACTGGTGGGCCGCCCATGGTCATCGACATGGGCATTGGCCCGTACCATTTGTCATATAGACCCGAAAAAGGCAGGAACAGTATTTTCAGAATCTTTGACAGAAATTTGAAAACCATTTTGAACGGCCAGAAGATAATCTGGAAAAACATGGAAAAAATACGCATATCTAAGCCCCTTTATTACTTGCTGCTAAAACATCATCTTTTGGGCCAAAGGCCGCGATACGACCCTTTTCCAATGCCAATACCGTATCGGCAAGCTGCAACATGGCACCGCGATGGGTTACAAAAATCGTAGTTATGCCTTTGGTGGCGGCATCCAGATGCTCAACCATCTGCTGTTCAGCAGCGCTATCCAGCGGCGCTGTTGGTTCATCCATAAGCAGAATATTTGGCTTGCCAATCAACGCCCTGGCAATAGCCACTGACTGGCGCATGCCAACCGATAATTCACGACCGCGTTCGGACATTGGAAAATCAAATCCACCAGGCAACATACCGATAAACGCTTCGGCACCAGAAAGGCGCGACGCCTCAATCAGATCTTCATCACTGGCACTGGGATTGCCCATCAGGATGTTGTCGCGGATCGAACCAGAGAACAGAATGGGGTTTTGCAACACCACGCCGATATTACGACGTACATCATCCGGCCTGATCTGGCGAATATCAGCATTATCGATAAGAACAGCCCCACGATCCGGAGGGTTTAAGCCACATAGAAGGCGAAGCAAGGTTGTTTTACCCGAGCCAATGCGCCCAACAATGGCCATACGCTGACCTGCTTTTATATCAAAGCTGATATCAGTAAGCACAGGTTCAGGCTGGTCTTCATAGGTAAAGCTAACATTCTTAAAACTGATATCACCTTTGATGACTTTGCGTTCCACCTGAGCCGCCGCAGCGTCTTCTTCGGACTGTCCGCCTAAAATCTCATCCAAACTTTTATAAGCCGCAAAAGCCGAATTCATTTTACCAAGCAAGCCTGTTATCTGACCTAACGGAGCCATCGTCCGGCCTGATAAAATGACACATGCGATAAGCTGTCCCATCGTCAGATTGCCATCCGCGATCAGAAACACACCATAAACCACAATGCCTATCTGGCTGACTTGCTGGCCAAACTGGGCAAATTGCGCGGCAAGCTGGCTGGTGATCTTGGTCTTGGTCGATGACTTGCTTTGATGCAGAACTGAATTCAACCAGCGATTACGAAGCATGGAAATGCCTTGCGTCGTTTTCACTGTTTCCAGTGTCGAAATCATTTCGACCATAACAGCCTGTTTGGATTTTCCTTGTGACTGGCTATGCTCTGTCATCCGCCGGATGATTGGCTGTAACAAAAAAGCAAACAGGATGACCATCGGAACAATGACCGCAGGTACTGCCGCAACTGGACCACCAATAAGATATAGCACAACCAGAAACAGAAAGATGAAAGGCAAATCGGCAAAAACAGTAAAACTTGCCGACCCAATCACATCTTTCAGAATGTCAAAATTACGGACAGTGCCAGCCAGTGATCCTGTCGCCGTACGGGACAGATTGGCATCATGGCGTGAAATCCGGTCAAAAAGGGCTGTCGAAACCTGCTTATCAACGCGCGCGCTGGCGGTATCGACAAAAACCCCGCGCAAGATTTTCATCGCCTGGTCAAAAAAGATCACAACAACAATAATGGCGGTAAGCCACCACATGGAATCTATCGCGTTATTTGGCACCACACGATCATAGATCGTCATGATGTAAAGTGATGAGGCAAGTGCAAAAACATTAATCAACACCGAACCGAAAATGACCTGCACATATACCGATTTACACGATAATACTGGGCCAAAGAACCAATGGTCGCTAGCGACCGCCATAGGCTTTAACATCCGTTTTCTCCAAGGTTAATAAGCAACACATCGTCAAGTTTTTCAGCAATAAACAAGGCACTTGATCGCACCCCTTCCTGTTCCATTCATGCCTGTATCAAAGTTGTTTTGACCTGATTTATTTCGACCATCACACCAGCCACCTCCAATGGTGACGTCACCGTGCGTCCCTGACGCGCCTGCAGGGAACTTAGGCGCGCTTCAAGCTCGGCAAGCCGTTCAGTTTGCTCGCCGATTTCTTTTTTCAACTCTTCAAACCGCAACAGGTTACGGTTGGTTTCATTGCTGTGCCCGCGATGCAGTTTATCAAGGCTGGCCTTGATTTCACTTTGGCGCCAGGTGGCCTCGCGCAGGCGCGCCCGCGCCGCGCCGCCATCATAAAGCGGCATTTTGAATTCCAGTTTGCCGACCAGCTCATATTCGTCTTCGTAATCGCGCACATCGAATACGGTGGCGTCCAGCACCCCATCAATACGCATATATTTTGATGTTCTGATCTGACGCTGTTCAAAATCGACCGCTTCAAT
>JABJBD010000114.1 GCA_018668795.1 Candidatus Puniceispirillum sp.
CATCACGAACGCGCACCGGTGGAATGACAAAGCCAAGCGCTTTGGAGACCTGTTTGCGGATACCAGTAATCCGGTTCACAAGTGGCCCGCCAGTGGCCTCATCAACCATGCCAATCAAGCCATAGCCAAGCTGCACTGATACGGCCGAATTATCGGTAACATCAGTCAAATTGATCTGGTCAGGCGTCTCCTTGCCATCTTCGTCAAGCAGCGCTTCGGTGGTAGAATTTTGTTGTCCATCTAACTCGCTTTCAACGTGTTCTCTTTTTCGCATCAAAAATCCGGCGAGGCCAGCAATTGCAGCCGCAGCTAAAAACATAAAATTTGGCATACCCGGCACAAAACCGATCAGTAGTAATACAGCTGAAACTGGTATCCAGGCGCGTGACAGGCTGACTTGTTTGCCGATATGTGCTGCCATATCTTCGGTTGTTGAAACGCGGGTTACGATAATGGCTGTCGCAATCGCCAGCATTAGCGATGGAATTTGCGCGACAAGCCCATCACCGATTGACAATAGAATATAGGACTCGGTTGCGCTGGAAAATGACATGCCATGTTGAGCAATGCCGATGATCAGGCCGCCAATAATATTGATTGCAAGAATCAAAATACCGGCAATGGCATCACCTTTTACAAATTTTGATGCACCATCCATTGCGCCATAAAATTCAGACTCTTTGGCAATATCTTCACGACGGAGCTTGGCCTCTTCATTGGATAGAACGCCAGCGTTCAAATCAGCGTCAATCGCCATTTGCTTTCCGGGCATCGCATCGAGGGTAAAACGCGCTGTCACTTCGGATACACGGCCAGCACCTTTGGTGATTACGACCAGATTGATAATCACAAGAATAATAAATACGAAAATACCAACAGCGTAATTGCCAGCAATTACAAAGGCACCAAATGCCTCGATAACCTGACCTGCAGCCGATGTCCCTTCATGGCCATTACCAAGAATGATCCGCGTTGAAGCCACGTTCAGGCCAAGACGAAGAACGGTGGCAATCAATAACAAGGTCGGAAAGCTGGAGAAATCGAGCGGACGATAAGTGTGCATAGCCACCATCAGCACCAGAAGTGAAACCAGAATATTGGTTATAAAGAAGGTATCAAGAAGGAAAGCGGGAAGGGGCAGAACCATCATGGCCACCAGAACCAAAATACCAACCGGCATTACCAGCGTTGACAAAAAGCTAGCCGCATTACCAAACCCAAATCTTGTTAGCGTCATATTCATGACATCTGCCCTGTCTTATGGGTAAATCGGCTCAACAAATTGACAGCATGTTTTGTGAACATTGTATATTTCAACTGCTAACCCTCTGATTAAAATCGTTTTCTTTGTCCCTTGCCTAGATGCCACTGCGGCGACCGGGCGCGACCTATGGCTGGTAAAGGCAAAATCTATGCCAATAAGGTAATTTGCCAAAAGGTTGAACAGCGAGTGGATTTGTTTACTTGGTCTTTACAATGGGCCTTTGTCTTTTAGTTTTGGTGGCTTTGTAGCATGAGGCGCAAGCAAACTGGTTGGCATAAAAAATGCATACTTGGGCTAGGTACCCAAATTTCTGACGAAACGGAGCTCGAAATGCGCAAGATTTTCAAGACAGCCATGGTCTGTAGCCTTAGCATCGGTTTTTTGACAGCTTGTCAACACATTGGCATATCAAACCTTGATATGGCTGGCACAACAAAAATGGCAGCAGTCGAAGCCTCACAGACCCAGACAATTGTAAATTTAAAAGACGTTCTTGATGCTAGTGCGGAAAACATTCCAACTTTGACAGCTGTTGGTTATGCAGTGACATCATCGCAGCCTGGTCGTGGTGAGGCTCAAAAACGTTTGATGGCGATCCGCTCTGCCCGCATGGCAGCAATGCGCGATTTGGCCGAACAGATCCACGGTTTGCAGGTAGACTCAAGCACAACCGTAATCGACCTTGTTGTGCAGAATGACACGTTTCGCGGTGTTGTGAACGGCACTATCCGTGGTGCGCGCACGGTGCGCATCAATCCAACCGGCGCGGACACATACGAGGTTGTTCTGGAAATCGATCGTGAAACCATCGGCTATCTTCTGACAACGGCGCGCAAGACTGTTTAACGATGCTTAGCCGTTTCATCACATGGCTTTTTGCCACTATCTTTGCTCTGTTAACTGGCACGCATGCGCTTGCAGGTGATGGTTTGCGCATGGTGACAGCAACCGGACGCGCGGTGATCAACGATCAGGCAGCCCAGCATGAGGCAAAAAATATTGCGCTTGAAGATGCGCTATATCTTGCAGCCTTGCGAGGTGGTGCCAAGATCAACGGGTTTTCTTCCGTACAAGCCGATACCAGTCTTGATGATCATTTCGTTGTGCGCCCGTCAAGTGAAATTCTTGATTATCGCATTATAAATGAGGTTAAGGATGACCTTCATTATGAAGTGACCGTCGAAGCCGCTGTTGGCAAGATTGCCGAACCGGCATGCCATGATCGTGCGGTTGGCCATTTGACGATGTTTGCACCAACAATGTCGATGACTCGGTCGGTTCCGGGTTGGCTGTCAACAATGCCCTCAATGATGATGGTTGATCTTTATCGTCAGCTGGAAAATACCGCCAATCTGACATTATATAATGAAGCGGCGACGGTTCTTGATCCAGTGCGGATAAAACGCGATGCACGTTATGATTATAATGCGCTAACCAATGGCAAAGCCACGATCCGTGACGGTGATTTTGCATTTGCGACCGACATTTCGTTAGAAAGTTTCAGCACTGATTTTGCGTTTGGGCAAAGCCAGCATTTGCGTGCCATCATCACAACCAGCCTTTACGCTGGCAGCCAGCTAACACCGCTTGGCGCGGTTCGTGACGAGATCAAGCTGAAACTTGGTGAGCGTTCACCAAGCCTGCTGATCAGCAAATTAAGCACAACCAAACGTGATAAAGTAAAAGCCGCGTTGCTGACTGGGCTTGAAAGCCATGCCAAGGCGATTGCATCAGCCACCTTATGTTTGCCACTGAAGGCTGTAATTAAATTAGAGGATAACAAGCTGCATGTTGCCCTTGGGATGCGGCAAGGCATTCAGGTCAACCGTCTGGCAATGGTTTCTGGCGTTGTCAGTAAATGGTCGGTTTTGCGGGTAATCGACGCTGGTGAAGGGCATTCAATCCTCGAACCGCTTAGTCGCCAACGCAAGCCTGCTGATTTGAACGGCAAGCTTGCGACGTTTTTGGAGATGAATTAATGCGCTATTTGATGTTTGTAATTCCATGCCTTTTCAGCATTGCTATGAATACAGCCATTGCCGAGCCAATTGTCGTGCTGACCTATGGGGCGCGTAACAATGGTGGTTTTGAAGATGCCGCAAGCTCACATCCGTTTCGCATGGATCCCGATTATTCGGAAACGCATGAAGTGGCGCAAGATGAAACCCTTGGCCATATCATGAAAGATTATTATGGCGGCAGCGGCATGAATATGAAATTTGTGGAAATGGCCATTGTTCAGGTAAATCGGCATGCCTTTGTGCGGGGCAATCC
>JABJBD010000066.1 GCA_018668795.1 Candidatus Puniceispirillum sp.
AAAATATAACAAGGTGGTCGATGTATGGTCACGCTGTTCGGATCTTGTCGCTGATGAGATGATGAAAGGTATTTCAACCGAAAAGGATGGCGAGCCAATAAATTCGGTCTGGATGATGGCGCATTCAGGTGCGCGTGGTTCGGCAGCCCAGATCAAACAGCTTGCTGGCATGCGCGGCCTTATGGCCAAGCCTTCAGGCGAAATCATTGAAACCCCGATCATTTCATCCTTTAAAGAAGGTTTGAATGTTCTGGAATATTTCAACTCGACGCATGGTGCCCGTAAAGGTCTTGCTGACACCGCTTTGAAAACGGCGAATTCTGGTTACCTGACGCGGCGTCTTGTTGACGTGGCGCAGGATTGCATCATTCGTGAAGTCGATTGTGGCACATCAAAAGGTTTGACTATCCGTCCGGTTTTGAATGGCAGTGAAATCGTTGATTCGCTCTATGAAAGAATTCTGGGACGGGTTCTTGCCGAGGATCTGGTCGATGTCAAAACTAACGAGGTGATTTTGCCAGCTGGTAAAATGGTCACCGAAGAGCATTTTGAAAAGATCGAAACCTCTGGTGCTGATCAGGCCTTGATTCGCTCGGCCTTGCTTTGTGAAGCCGAAACCGGCATCTGTGGTAATTGCTATGGCCGTGATCTGGCACGTGGCACCGATGTGAATATGGGTGAAGCTGTTGGTGTTATTGCCGCCCAGTCAATTGGCGAGCCAGGCACCCAGCTGACCATGCGTACCTTCCACGTTGGTGGTGCAGCACAGCGGGATGCACAGCAGTCAAATATCGAAGCCACGATCGGTGGTACCGTAAAGCTTGAAGATGCAACATTGGTTACCGACAAGAATGGCATTCCGATTGTCATGAGCCGGAACACCGAACTGCTTATTCTTGATGAAAAGGGACGCGAACGTCTTCGTCACCGTTTGCCATATGGTGGTAAGCTACTGGTTGAAGATGGCGAAGAAATCGCCGCTGGCAAAATACTGATCGAATGGGATCCATATACGATGCCAATCATCACAGAAATGAACGGTACTGCGCATTATGTCGATTTGACTGATGGTATATCTGTTCGTGAGGTGACTGACGATACAACAGGTATCTCAAGCCGCGAAGTGGTGGACTGGAAAGCTGCTGCTGGCGGTGCAAATCTGCGCCCACGTATTACCTTGCGTGATGAAAATGGTGAAGTGTTGACATTGACCAACGGTCTTGAGGCACGTTACTTCCTTTCAGCAGGTTCGATTCTATCGATTGAAAATGGTGCTCAGGTTCAGGCTGGCGACGTTCTGGCGCGTATTCCACGTGAATCATCAAAGACACGTGACATTACCGGTGGTCTGCCGCGTGTTGCCG
Source organism: Candidatus Puniceispirillum sp. (assembly GCA_018668795.1). Classification (GTDB taxonomy): domain Bacteria; phylum Pseudomonadota; class Alphaproteobacteria; order Puniceispirillales; family Puniceispirillaceae; genus Puniceispirillum. The sequence goes on from JABJBD010000066.1 coordinate 1,365, forward strand.
AACTTTTTGAAGCCCGTAAGCCAAAAGACTTTGCCGTTATCGCCGAGGCCGATGGTCGTGTTGAATTTGGAAATGACTACAAGGCAAAGCGTCGTATCCGTGTGGTGCCGCTGGATGGTGACTTGGAAGCTGTTGAATATCTGTTGCCAAAAGGCCGCCCATTGGCTGTTAACGAAGGCGATGTAGTGCGCAAGGGCGACTTGTTGCTTGATGGCAGTCCCGTACCGCATGACATCCTCAGCATTCTGGGCGTCGAAGAACTGGCCGCTTATCTGGTTAAGGAAATTCAGGATGTGTACCGCCTGCAAGGCGTGAAAATCAATGACAAGCATATCGAAGTCATTGTTCGTCAGATGCTGCAAAAGGTCGAAGTCGAAGATGCTGGAGACAGCACCTTCCTTGTTGGTGAACAAGTTGACCGTGAAGAGTTTGCCCAGGCCAATACAGCCCTTGAAGCTGAAGGTCTGCGGATTGCAACAGCACATCCGGTTCTGCTGGGTATTACCAAGGCGTCTTTGCAGACAAAATCCTTTATCTCTGCCGCGTCATTCCAGGAAACAACCCGCGTTCTAACCGAAGCGGCTGTTAGTGGTCGTCAGGATACGCTGGATGGTCTGAAAGAAAACGTCATCGTTGGTCGTTTGATTCCGGCTGGTACTGGTGCGGTTATGAATCGGCTGCGTCGGATTGCTTCGGAACGCGATAAAGGCATCTTGGCACAGCGCGCCGCCGCTGCGCCAGCGCTTGAAAACAATGAATTTGCCGCCGAATCGGAAGAATCGGCGGTTGAAACTGACGCATAATTGGTTTGAAAGAGTCAATTTTACGTTATTTAAAAAAAAATGGGGTTAACGGACAGGTTTGCGTAAAAAGCGCTTGACCCATCCGCCCCCAAAAACATAGTATCCGCCAACCTTTTAGACCTTGGTGGTGGTTGACACTGCTAGATGCAGTTGTCGTACCAGACGCAGGGCCTGTATATTAGGTGACGAAAATTGCTCCGCTAGCGGAGATTAAACCGAAGGTTTTGCTCTGATTATCAGAGGAAAATCCCTCTGTTGCACGTTTTGTGCGAATTTGGTCGAGACAAAAAAGGGGCAGTAATGCCAACGATTAACCAGTTGATCCGTCACGGGCGCAAGCGTCCTGTTGAACGTACTAAAGTTCCGGCAATGGAAGCATGTCCACAAAAACGTGGTGTGTGTACCAGAGTG
>JABJBD010000053.1 GCA_018668795.1 Candidatus Puniceispirillum sp.
CCTGCCACACCTGCACATGAAAAAATATGTGGGCATTTTCGCGAGTGGGGCGGCATGCCGAATGATCCACCGGTAACATCGGCCTCTAGTGTTTCCATCGACATGGAAATCCATAACCAATATTGTAAAACAACACCTTGAGCTATTTTTTTTGAACTGTTCCGTTCACCAGCATTGATGTTGTTACTTACAAAGCTTATAAGTCAGTTATATTTTACTATTAAAAACATGAGATGCGCCAAATGAACGAAATGCAGTTCGCTAATGCTCGCGAAATGATGGTTAATTGCCAAATTCGGCCAAACAAAGTTACCGATGAGCGTGTGCTTGAAGCTTTTTTATCAGTGCCTCGTGAAGCTTTCGTTGCCAAACATCAGCGATCCATAGCCTATGTTGATGAAGATTTGCAGCTTGCAAATGGACGTTGCCTGATGGAACCAATGGTTCTGTCACGACTTATTCAAGCACTCGAAATTCGTATTGATGACAATGTTCTTGTAGTTGGTGCCGGTTCCGGGTACGGCACCGCGATAATGGCGCATATTGCCGGATCGGTTATTGCCATTGAAACCCGCGCACAACTTGTCGATAAAGCACAGGAAACCCTTGCAAATATCGGAATAGACAATGCGGCCTTTATCAAGTCGCGTCTTGCTGATGGTTATCTTGAAGAAGGTCCTTATGATCGGATCATGATCGAAGGGGGCGTGGAATTTGTACCTGAAACTTTACTTAATCAACTCACGCCAAAAGGCCGTCTTGCTGCTGTCAAACGGGCAAAAGGTGACGCCGTTGGTGTCGCAAGTTTGTGGACGCGCGCTGGAGACAGTTTTTCATGTACTCCGCTTTTTAACGCACAGGTGCCAAACTTGGAAGAATTCAACGCTAAAGCAGAGTTTGTCTTTTAATCTGTTTAATTTTTTAATGCATGATGGAGGCTATGAATTAGATGAAATATGTTTTTCGCTCACTTCAGATAGCCTTTGCACTTTGTTTCAATGTTATGGTTGGATCCACAAGTGCTCATACGGCAACGCTTGAAGACGCATTGCGGACAAGTCTTGTAAATAGTGCTGATCTGGCTGCTGCGCGGCAAAGCTGGATTTCGGCGCGCGAAAATATTGGGGTTTCAGCATCCACAAGCGATTTGACAGGCACAATTAAAGTTACCGGCAACCAATCTCATAGTGATACCAGTAAAACCAATGGGTTTGACCAATCGCAATATGCATCTGGGGCGATCACGTTAAGCAAAAATCTCTATGATGGTGGGCAAACAGCCGAAAATACAAAGCTAGCTCATTACAAACTTGATGCGGAGACAGCGAACTACAAAAATACCGAGCAGGCTTTGATATTACGAACCATCGAAGCTTATCTAGATGTTGTCAAAGCGCAACGCGATGTCAGATTGCATGCAGATAATCTGGCACGATTAGAATCGCATGTAAAAGCTGCCGAAGCGCGGGTTAGAGCAGGGGCTTCAACCCCTACACGTGTGGCTGAGTCAAAAGCCCGTTATTCACGAGCACAATCAGATGCTATCGCCGCGTCGGCAACCTTGCAAAACGCCAAAGACATGTTGCATTCGCTAACTGGTCTTGAGTTGCAGGATTTAAAACTACCCAACGCCCTGTCATCGTTTCCTGCTTCGCTAATTGAAGCAGAAACGATCGCCCGTGCGGAACATCCAAACATTCGTAAAGCAATCGCAAATGAAATGAGTGCGAGCCAGCAGTTTAATGCGCTGGCCGCAACCGTGAAACCAACTGTCAATCTGTCCTTGTCAGCGAGTTCAAAGTACATGACTGGCACGGCTGGTGATCTCGATGTTATGTCGGCGCAAATTGTGTTTTCGTCCCCGTTCCTGAGCACTAATGCGACGCGGGCAAAATCAAGAAGCGTTTCGGCCAGCCATGCACAAAGCAAATTTGTCCGTGATGAAGCTATCCGTGCTGTTGAAGTCGCTTTGCGCAGTGCATTTCGTAATATGAACACAGCGCAAAAACGCCTTGATGCGGTTAAGAGTGAATTGAATGCCAGCATGCTGGTAGCACGTGGCATTGTTAACGAAGTTACATTTGGGCAGAAAACAATCCTTGATCAGCTTGACGCCGAACAGGATGTAAATGCTGCTGAATTACGTCTTGTTTCAGCTGAACATGATGTGATTATTGCCTCTTATCGGTTGCAGGCGGCAATGGGCCGGCTATTGGCGGTGAATCTGGGGCTAGGCGATGTGTTGCCAGCATTGGCTGAATTGCCAGCACCTCTATCAATTTTTGACGGGATAATCCCAATCCGAAACAAGGAATATGGGCAATAATTTTTATAGGTGTGAGTTTGTGTCCACCTGCATTCTTTGATCAAAAAGATAGCAATTTTTTTACGGCTCATTTAGAACACCGTATAAGTTTTTTCGCCTGTCGTTTCCACAACTTCTTTACGTATCATGACCGAACCTACACTTCCTAAAAATTACGATCCCCAAAGCATCGAAGAACGCTGGTATGATATGTGGGATCAGAGCGGCCATTTTGCATGTGATCCGTCTTCTTCAAACATGCCATATACAATCATGATGCCGCCACCAAATGTGACAGGTAGCTTGCATATGGGGCATGCCTTGACCTTTACGCTTCAGGATTTGTTGATCCGTTATCATCGCATGACTGGACGCGATACGTTATGGCAACCAGGCACAGATCATGCTGGCATTGCAACGCAGATGGTCGTTGAACGCAAACTGGCTAACGAAAACGTTAACCGACGCGATCTAGGGCGTGATGGTTTCATTGATAAGGTCTGGGAATGGAAAGCCGAATCAGGCGGCATGATCCAGAATCAGTTGAAACGTCTTGGGGCTTCACCTGATTGGGCGCGCGAACGGTTTACGATGGATGATGGCTTGTCCGAGGCCGTCATAAAAAGTTTTGTAAGTCTGCATCGTGCTGGCCTGATCTATCGTGACAAGCGTTTAGTCAACTGGGATCCAAAGCTTATGACAGCGATCTCGGATCTTGAAGTTGAACAGCGGGAAGGTGAAAACCCGATGTGGCATCTGAGATACCGCATTGAAGGTAGCGTGGATGAATATATCTCTATTGCCACAACACGCCCAGAAACCATGCTTGGCGACGGTGCTGTCGCTGTTCATCCCGATGATGAGCGTTACAAGCATCTGGTAGGCAAAATGTGTATTTTGCCTTTGTCCAACCGACCAATTCCAATTATCGCAGATGAATATCCGGATATGGAAAAAGGATCTGGTGCTGTAAAAATTACCCCTGCACATGACTTTAACGACTTTGAAGTGGGACGGCGGCATGGTTTGCCGCTCATCAATCTCATGACTGCTGAAGCCAAGATGGAAGCCATTCCAGAAATACCTGAAAAATATCAGGGGTTGGACCGCTATGAAGCGCGTAAGCAAATTCTAGCCGATCTTGATTCTGAAGGCATGGTTGTTGGCGTTGAAACCGTGGCAAATTCGGTGCCGCATGGTGACAGGTCAGGCGTTGTAATTGAGCCATGGTTAATGGATCAATGGTATGTGAACGCCAAAGAGCTAGCAAAGCCTGCGATCAAGGCTGTCGAGGATGGAAGAACCAAATTTGTACCTGAACGCTGGAACAAAACTTATTTTGAATGGATGCGCAACATCCAGCCATGGTGTATTTCACGGCAACTATGGTGGGGACACCGTATTCCGGCGTGGTACGGACCTGATGGGCATCCATTTGTTGAGGAAAATGAAGCCGCTGCTTATGAATCAGCAAAGGCGCATTATGGCAAGGATGTCGAACTAAACCGTGATGAAGATGTGCTTGATACCTGGTTTTCAAGTGGATTATGGCCGTTTTCGACGCTTGGCTGGCCCGAAGATAATGATATTGTAAAACGTTATTACCCTGGCGATGTTCTGGTCACTGGCTTTGACATTATCTTTTTCTGGGTTGCCCGCATGATGATGATGTCGATGCATTTCATGGATGGCGAGGTGCCGTTCCGCGAGGTCTATATTCATGCGCTAGTGCGCGATGAAAAAGGCCAGAAAATGTCAAAATCAAAGGGTAATGTTATCGATCCACTTGGCATTATTGATCAATATGGTGCTGACCCGCTACGCTTTACCCTAGCGGCAATGGCCGCGCAGGGGCGTGACATAAAAATGTCAATTCCGCGACTGGAAGGGTACCGTAACTTTGCCACCAAGATATGGAATGCCTGTCGTTTTCTGGAAATGAATGGCTGTATCATTGATAATGATATTAAAGTTGAACATGCAAAAGAATCTATAAATATATGGATTATAACAGAATTTAATAATACTGTAGAAAAAACAGCTAAAGCAATCGAGGCTTATCGTTTTAATGAAGCGGCCGAAGCCCTGTATCAGTTTATGTGGCATTCATATTGTGACTGGTATGTAGAACTTATCAAACCTACATTGATGCACAGCAAGGATAACTCTGAAACAACTGATGATGAGGCGACATTGGAAACCAAAGCTACTGCCAGTGCCATTCTGGCTGGTACATTGCGTTTGTTACATCCGTTTATGCCGTATCTGACCGAAGAGTTGAACGAAAAGATTTTTAATAGCAAGGATATGCTTATTGGTGAGACATGGCCTAAACCTTTTGATATTGCCGCCAATGATGCGGTTGATGAAGTACAGTTTATCATCTCATTGATTAGTGAGATTCGCCATATCCGAACTGAAATGAATGTACCGTTATCAGCAAAGCCAATTTTGTTAGTCAATGGAGCGACAGCTTTGCAAACACGCGCCATTGCCAATCAGCAAGTAGCATTACTGCGGATTGCACGGCTTGAAACAGTGACAAATAGCGGTGATTTTGGCAGTGGATGTGCCCAAGGGCTTGTTGATGGACTAGACATAGCTTTACCTTTGGCCGATATTCTAGATTTAGAGGCTGAAGTTGGGCGCCTGAACAAGGAAATAACTGCTGTTACTAATGAGATTGAAAAAATTGCCCGCAAACTCGACAATCCAGGTTTTATTGCCAAAGCACCAGACGATGTGATTGTTGAAAATAGGCGTCGTCTTGACGAGGAAAATGTAAAGCGTGACGGGTTAAAAGTAGCGCTTAGCAGGTTGGGTTAAACGTTAGACGATTTAAACGATACCAAGGAGTATAATTATGCCAGATAGTGTAAAACCAATCGATAAGTCGAATTTGCCAAGCCGTCACGTATCGGTTGGGCCAGAAAAGGCACCACATCGTTCATACTATTATGCAATGGGCATGACGGAAGAAGAAATTGCGCAACCTCTTGTCGGTGTTGTTTCGACATGGAACGAAGCTGCTCCTTGTAACATTTCGCTGGCACGGCAAGCGCAAGCTGCAAAACGCGGCGTCCGTGAACATGCTGGTACACCTCGTGAATTTACGACAATTACCGTTACTGACGGTATTGCTATGGGTCACGCTGGAATGAAATCATCACTTGTGAGCCGCGAGGTTATTGCTGACTCTATCGAACTAACTGTTCGGGGTCATTGCTATGATGCACTTGTTGGCCTTGCTGGTTGTGACAAATCATTGCCTGGCGTCATGATGGCCATGGCACGTCTAAACGTTCCATCGGTATTCATGTATGGCGGTTCGATCCTGCCTGGGCGTTTCAAGGATAAAGATGTCACCGTTCAGGATGTTTTCGAAGCGGTTGGCGCACATGCAGCTGGCAATATGTCAGACGAAGACTTACATGAGCTGGAATGTGTGGCTTGTCCTAGTGCCGGTTCGTGTGGTGGCCAGTTTACTGCCAATACTATGGCCTGTGTTTCCGAAGCCATTGGCCTTGCCATTCCCGGATCAGCAGGAGCACCAGCCCCATATGAATCTCGTGACGAATATGCCTATCATTCAGGCCGTATAGTCATGGATCTTGTGCGTGCCAATCTAAGGCCACGTGATATTCTGACGCGCAAAGCTTTTGAAAATGCTGCAACAGTTGTGGCTGCATCTGGTGGCTCAACAAATGCTGGTTTGCATTTGCCGGCTTTGGCCTCAGAATGCGGAATTGAATTTGATTTGCATGATGTGGCAGAAATTTTCCGCCGTACACCTTATATTGCCGATCTGAAGCCTGGCGGTAAATATGTAGCTCGTGACATGTATGAAATTGGCGGTGTTCCTGTTTTGATAAAGGCGCTACTTGACGGCGGCTTTATCCATGGTGATTGCATTACCGTAACAGGCAAGACGATTGCCGAAAATATAGGTGATATGAAGTTCCCCACTGATCAGGTGATTATTCGTACAACCGATGCTCCATTATCGCCAACAGGTGGTGTTGTCGGCTTAAAAGGTAATCTAGCGCCCGAAGGGGCCTTGGTTAAGGTTGCAGGCATGTCAGTGTTAAAATTCACTGGTACAGCGCGCTGTTTCGATTGTGAAGAAGATGCCTTTTCAGCCGTTGAACGCCGTGATTATAAGACTGGCGACGTACTAGTGATCCGATATGAAGGGCCAAAAGGTGGTCCTGGCATGCGTGAAATGCTAGCAACAACAGCCGCTCTTTATGGGCAAGGGGCTGGTAATGATGTTGCTTTAATCACTGATGGTCGTTTTTCAGGGGCTACACGCGGGTTCTGTATCGGTCATGTTGGCCCTGAAGCTGCTGTTGGTGGCCCTATTGGCTTGTTACAAGACGGTGACCAGATAACGATCGATGCTGAAGCTGGAACTATTAACGTTGATCTAAGCGACGAAGAACTTGCCGCACGCAAAGCCAACTGGATGCCACGCGAGACAGACTATAACGCTGGTGCTATATGGAAATATGCCCAAACTGTTGGGTCGGCTGAAAAAGGTGCGCTTACGCACCCAGGTGCACGTTCTGAAACTCACGTTTACGCCGATATATAGTAATTTACGAACTACATTACATCCCAAATACCAAAGGCAGGGTTTCCCTGCCTTTTTATCTCATAAGGCCAGTTTCCACATTAGATATTCCGTATGATTATCACTTCCAATGCTGTAAAATGACGATATCGGTATTTTGGCAAACACTTGATAGCCAAGTTTTTGATATAACGTAAAACCTGGGCTGAAATCAGCTGTTGATAGCCGGCCACGCTGTATGCCAAGAGCACGCGCTTCATCCTCTACCGCATTTATCAATGATGTCCCTACACCCTGACCACGGCATGTCTCATCGACCCACAGCATATGTATGTAAAGCCAATCATAGCGGATACGCGCATAAATAGCACCTACCTCGATATTATCTTCATCGGTGGCCGTAATGAAAAATTGTTTATTGATACCTGAATTCAAGGCGGCTTCATTAAAGGCTTTTAGCTTATCGAGTAACGGAAGCAACGCCGACTCTGGCACATTGTAAAAATGCTGTATTTTAATCGTCATATCTATCTCCAATAGTATGGAGACGTTAAAATTACAAAATAAGCCGCACGGCTCAAATCACATTAAAGTGATGATCCTCATGATGGTGATAATCAGTCGCGTAGGTTACACCAGATTGGTGTATGATCCGACGGCTTTTCAAGACCGCGAGGCGTGCGGTCGATCCCAACATCAACCAAACGGCCACCTGCCTCAGGTGACAGCAGGAGATGGTCAATCCGTAACCCGTTGTCGCGTTGCCAAGCACCTGCCTGATAATCCCAATAGGTATAATGAACGCCCGACGGATTTAGGGCGCGCAAGGCGTCCATATAACCAGCATGCAGGATTTTAAAGAAGGCAGCAC
>JABJBD010000052.1 GCA_018668795.1 Candidatus Puniceispirillum sp.
ACCATCAAGGCTGCTTGCCAGCGCGCGATCAAGATCTGCTGGGCTGGCATGCGGGACTTGGCCGATTTCGGTGCCATCAGCCGGACAAATAACCGGCTCGCTTTTGCCCGTACTGCCAAAAACCCATTCACCAGCAATTAGCATTTTCAATTCTGGGTATGACATCGGTTCGTCTCCATTTCGCCCATAGTTATAAATAGTAACGTTAATTTGAGATTTTTTTCACGATCCTTGCAGAATCATATCAGCAGCCTTTTCGGCAATCATGTAAGTGGGCGCATTGGTATTTGCTGAGGTAATTAATGGCATTATTGACGCATCGACTACGCGCAATCTTTCAACACCACGAACTTTTAACTGTGGTGTTACCACCGCATCCTTATCGACGCCCATGCGGCAAGTGCCAACACAATGATAGACTGTGCCACCACCAGCTCTGATCGCAGCAAGTATTTCATCATCTGTCTGAACATGGCTCCCTGGCACCATTTCCTGATGCCACAAGGATCGAAACTGGGGTTGTTTGTATATCTTACGCAGCATTTTAATACCGGCAACCATTGTTTTTTGATCAAGCTCTGCAGATAGGTAATTTGGCTGTATTATTGGGTCTGCCGCCGGATTTGGCGAGGCAATATCAATGCGCCCCCGCGATGCTGGATGGCATTGCCACACCGCCGCGGTAAAGCCAGAATAGCGATGCAAAGGCTCGCCAGGCTTATCGACCGACAGGGGCATCACATTGAACTGAATATCAGGGGCGGCATTTGGCGCATGTTCGGTTCGCGCTGCACCGCCAACCTGACCGGCACCAACCGTTAATGGCCCGCTGCCTTTGAACAGCCAATCAAATCCCATTTTCAACAGTGACAAAGGATTACGCACCTGATTATTCAGCGAGACCGGATCGTTCATCTGCACAATTGTCCGCATCTGATAATGATCCTGCAAATTTCCACCAACTTCTGCGCGATCGACCAGAACTGGTATATCTAATTTTGATAACAGCTTGGCCGGGCCAATGCCGGATAATTGCAAAATCTGCGGCGATTGAATGGCACCAGCACAAAGAATAACCTCGGCAGCGGCATTTATATCGGCGCTTCCCAGAGCATTTTTTACCCGCACCGCCGTTGCCACGCCATCGGTGATGATAATCTTTTCAACCATCGTTTCGGTTAGCACCGTTAGATTTGGCCGTGATAAAGCTGGTTTGAGAAACGCCGTCGCCGCGCTGGAACGCCAGCGCTTGCCAATCGAAAGATGATATGCGCCAACACCATAGGTCGACGCCCCGTTGAAATCGTCATTTTCAGGCAGACCAAGATGCCGAGCCGAGGCGATCCACGCGGCACAATGAGGATGATAGTTGCGTAATTGTGAGACCTGCACATCACCGTGATGGCCATGATATTGTGACGGCGCTCCGGAAAATGTTTCTAACTTGCGAAAATAAGGAAGCACATCATCATAAGACCAACCTTGATTACCCAAAGCGCGCCAGCTATCGAAATTTTCTTTTTGCCCGCGAATGAAAATCAATCCGTTGATACTGCTCGAACCACCGATCACCCGACCCCGCGGCCAGATAATCGACCGTCCCGCCGTACCGCCGCTGGGGTCGGTCGCAAAATGTCGGGCAACCGATGGGTTATTGATTGACCTAAAATAGCCGACGGGCAGTTTAATCCAAAAATCCCGATCCCAGCTACCCGCCTCGATGAGCAAAACCTGATGGTCAGGCCTGGATGATAACCGGTTCGCCAAAAGACACCCCGCAGACCCTGCGCCAATAATGACATGGGTAAATGTGTGACCAGCAAGATTTATCATAATTGTCTAAACATTCTATTTTTAGTATGTTAGTATGTTTAACAAAGCCACTTTGATTTAGCAAGCGCTTTAACCAATGGACAAATGGCATGACAAAACTGCACAAACAGATAGCGGGTCAGTCAGCAACACGGATCAGCCCGGCCCGACCACTGCCACTATATTATCAGCTCTATGAAACCTTGCGTTCGCAAATTCAGGACGGCGTTTGGAACAATGGAGATTTCTTTCCGCCGATTCCCGTTTTAGCAGATCAATTCGATGTGGCTACTGTGACCGTTCGTCAAGCTCTTGGTTTGTTGCAAAAAGATGGGCTAGTGCAGTCCCGACAGGGACGCGGCACCGTTATCACATCATCGGCATTGCGGTTACAACCATTGCAGCTTGAATCAACCGTTACGGAAATTCTTGATCTTTATGCCGAAGATAGTCCAGACGTTGAATCGATTGATGAGGGGCTGGCCATGCCCCCGTTAAAGGCCAGTGATTTTCACCTCCTGCCGTCTTATTTCTTTATCAAGCGGGTACATATTCGTCATGGTGGGCGTTATTGCCTGATCACTTTTTTTCTGGCCGAACCGCTATTTCACGATCATGAAGACCGGTTTCGCAATCATCTGGTTCTACCGGTTCTGTTCTCGCTTGATGATCTTAGCATTGCCCGCACTTGGCAGTCATTGCGTCTCGAAAAGGCGGATCACTCAACCGCAACAATTCTCAAAGTGTCCGCCGGTGATCCGATTGCGCGGGTCAAAAGATATATCACCAACCAGCAGGATGAATTGATCTATTTCGCCGATGTCCGGTATCGGGGAGATGCCATTCAATATAATATTGAGCTTAAGATATGATTAAAATTACCAAGCTAGATGTGATGGTCTATCGCTTTCCGCTGGCCACACCGGTACAAACCTCCTTTGGCCTGATGCAGGATCGGCCGATGGTTTTGGTGAAATTGACCAGTGATGAAGGCATCACAGGTTGGGGCGAAATCTGGTGTAATTTTCCGAATGTCGGGGCCGAGCACCGTGCCCACTTAGTCACAAGTGTCTTTGCCCCGCTTGTTCTATCAAAAGACCATGCGACAGCCGAAGCCGCCTTTGACTTTCTAACCGAATCCACCTGGGTTCTTGGCCTGCAAACCGGCGAATTTGGCCCTCTGGCGCAATGTATTGCTGGCATCGAAATTGCCCTATCCGATATTTACGCCAAGCAAAAAGATATGCCCTTATGGAAATTATATGGCGGTCAGACCAGCGAAGTTCCGGTTTATGCCAGCGGCATTAACCCAACAAACCCAGCCGATATCGCCAGCAAAGCGATTGATCTTGGCTATCGTGGGCTGAAGCTCAAGATCGGTTTTGGCGAACGCACGGATTGCGAAAACCTTGCAACGCTTAGCCATCTCGCTGGTGACAAAGTCGATCTGATGGTCGATGCCAATCAGGCATGGAACCTGAACCAAGCCCTTACCATGCTGGACGCCTTAGCCAAATTTGACCTGAAATGGCTGGAAGAACCAATTGCCGCCGATCGCCCGCAAGATGAGTGGCGCCATTTACAGAAGGCCGCGTCAATGCCATTGGCCGCTGGTGAAAATATTCAAGGTGATAAAGAATTCAACATCGTCATTAACCAAGACGTTTTGGCGGTGATCCAGCCAGACCTTGCAAAATGGGGCGGCCTTAGCAAAACCGTTCCGATTGCTCGAAACATCATCAGCGCTGGCAAACGTTACTGCCCGCATTATCTGGGCGGCGGCATCGGACTTGTTGCCTCAGCCCATGCGCTGGCCGCGGTTGGCGGGGACGGCATATTGGAAGTCGACATCAATCCAAATCCATTACGCACTGAGTTGGTTGGCGACATGCTGAGCATAACGCCGGGTATGGCAAGCCTTGGCTCTTTGCCAGGTCTGGGCTTTGAACCAGATCTTGCGCCGTTGAAAAAATATCAGGTGTGATAAAAAGGCTTCATCGATAGAAAATTCAAAGCGCAATAGTTAATCTACCCAACGGGACTGGCACACGATCCAAGCCAGATAATAGACATGACGAAGTATTACTTCTGAAAGTCAATTTCGCCACGCATCATCCGGTCGATCATTGTCGATGAAACTTCAGGCAAGTCTGGTGGTATCGTCACGGCGCGCGGCAACCTAAGCCGCGACTTTGTCGTATCGACGCCATCACGGCGAACATAGCGCTCGGCATCCCCTTGAAAGGCCACATAATCCCAATCCGGCTTCTTGCCCGGCACCTTGGCGATAAAGCTCCGGCGACGCTGGCTTGCGACAATTTCGTTTATCAGCATGTCCGGGTCATAGCCGTCCATGCCAATCTTTTTAAGCGCGGCAACTATTGGCGCATTGGACGCATCTTCGGCAAGATTAACGCGCTCATCGGGGTCGGCCTCCAGATCAAACAAAAGGTCGGGCTGCCCATGGGTAAAAATATATTTATACGCGCCTTTTTTGACCATACGGCACGGCACGCACGGCCCAATCGCAAGATAATCAGCGATCACGCAATCTGCCGCTGCGCTGGCATCACCTGACAGAAGCGGCATAAGACTATGCCCAGCCAGATCGGCTATAGCCGGGCGAAGCGACGCCATATCCTGTCCGCCAAAATCGATAAATGTCGGCAGTAAATCAATAAGCGAGCTGTTCGCATCAATTCGGATATTCTTTGCGGCGCGCCGATCCGATATGACTAGCGGTACACGCGCTGACCATTCCCAGAAACATTGCTTGAACCACATTCCGCGCTCGCCCATCATCTCGCCGTGATCCGATGTGAAAATGACAATTGTGTTGTCACCCAAGCCGGTTTCGTCCAATTGATCCAAAATCTGCCCAAGCTTTTCATCAAGGTAGGAAATCATCGCATAATATGCATGGCGCGCATTCAGCAGATGATCCTCGGTTATGCTATGGCGGTGCCGACCATGTGCGAAGAACAAAGCCTTGGAAAAATAATCAAGCGCGGCAAAAGGAATTTCGGGCACGGCTGGCAAATCAATATCCTTGTGATCATAGAGATCCCAGTAACGCTGCGCCACGTTAAAAGGCGTATGCGGGCTGGTGAACGAAACCACCCCAAAAAAAGGCTTCTTTTCTTCTGACCTGGCAAGGTCATAGATTTTGCGAGACGCCTGAAACGCCACATCATCATCATAATCTTCCTGCATGGTTCGGATACAGGGGCCAGCCTCAACAACCCCATTAAGCGCCGTGCCTGATGGCACAAAGGCCGGGCCAGCTGACCAATCTGCGATCCATTGAAAGTCGGCCGGATAAACATCAGTCGTCAAGCGTTCTTCAAATCCATGAAGCTGATCTGGCCCGATAAAATGCATCTTCCCGCACAAAAACGTCTGATAGCCTTGCGCACGCATGAAATGCGCCATTGTTGGCAATGATGATGCGATTTCATTGGCATTATCATAAAC
>JABJBD010000051.1 GCA_018668795.1 Candidatus Puniceispirillum sp.
CAGAATAAATCCAGCCTGACGCAGACGCGCAATAATGGTTGCATCTGCATTGGCAGGCGGGCTATCGGCAAGCAGGATAGAGCCAGCCTTGGTTACCTCGCCAGCAACATCGAACAGGTCCTTTATCGACAGGCTAACCCCCGCAAAAGGCGGTAAGATCCAGCCATTCTTGCGGGCTGTATCGACTGCGTCGGCTTCGGCGCGGGCACGGTCATGATAGGTTTCGATGAATGTGTTCTGCCCCTGGCCGTTTTTGTCATCAATCGCGGCTAGACAGGTTTCAATATGGTCGCTGGCGCTAAGGCTACCATCGGCGATGTGGCGGGCAATATTTTCAATCAAATAGGTCATGTCGAATAGTATGGCCTGAGCGGCGGTTAAATGCATCTCAATTTATTCAAATTGATGGCTATTATCCAGCCATGGATGGGACAATAAGCGGCAAACAATCTTGACAGTCTGCGACGTCTCGCTTGATAGTGGCGCTTATGGATTTAGAGTTTGATTATATTATTGTGGGGTCGGGGTCAGCTGGCAGTACGATGGCCTATCGCCTTGGCGAAGATGGTACACGCCGCATTCTGGTTCTGGAATTTGGCGGCTCGGATGCGGGGCCTTTTATCCAGATGCCAGCGGCTTTATCTTATCCGATGAATATGCCCAGATATGACTGGAGCTATATTGCCGAACCCGAAGACAGCCTTGGTGGCCGACAGCTTGTCTGTCCACGGGGCAAGGTACTTGGCGGGTCATCATCGATCAACGGCATGATTTATGTGCGTGGCAATCCAGGTGACTATGCGCATTGGGAAGCGGCTGGTGCGACAGGCTGGGGCTATGCTGATGTTTTGCCCTATTTTCGGCGCATGGAACAATCGCATGGCGGTGAAGCCCCTTGGCGGGGCACGTCTGGCCCATTGCATGTCACGCGTGGACCACGTGATAATCCGTTACATGATGCGTTTATCAGTGCAAGCCAGCAAGCTGGCTATACGGCAACGCCTGATTATAACGGCTATCGGCAAGAGGGGTTTGGCCCAGCTGATATGACGGTTTATAAAGGCCGCCGTTGGTCAACGGCAAATGCCTATCTGCGGCCTGCCTTGAAACGGGGCAATGTGCAGCTTGAAACAGGCGCGCTGGTTGACCGGATTATCTTTGACGGCAAACGTGCTGTTGGGATCGACTATTTTCAAAATGGCATACGCCATCATGCCCGCGCCCGCGCCGAAGTGATTCTGGCGGCAGGGGCGATTAACTCGCCGCAGATTCTGCAACGGTCTGGTATCGGGCCAGGCAAGGTTCTGCAACAGGCTAGTGTCGATATGGTGTGCGAACGGGCTGGCGTTGGTGAAAATCTGCAAGATCATCTGGAAGTTTATTTCCAGATCGCCTGTCTGCAGCCCATCACGCTGTATAAGCATCTAAATCTGTTTTCAAAGGTGATCATTGGCGCCCGCTGGTTATTCTTCAAATCGGGTCTTGGTGCGTCCAATCAATTTGAAACGTTGGGGTTTATCCGCTCGCAAGCTGGCGTATCCTATCCTGATATTCAGTATCATTTTCTGCCTGTGGCGATCCGTTATGATGGCACCGCCCCCGCCGAAGGGCATGGGTTCCAGCTTCATGTCGGGCCGATGCGATCAAAATCACGTGGACATGTACGGATTCGAAATAATGCTGCCGCGATGGCACCCGAAATCAAATTTAATTATCTGAGCCATGCGGATGATTGGGCAGATTTTCGGCGTTGTATCCGTTTGAGCCGTGAGATCATAGGACAGTCAGCCATGGATCCCTATCGCGGGCATGAAATTCAACCTGGTGATGACCAGACTTCGGATCAACAGATTGACGCCTTTATCCGCGATCATGCTGAGAGTGCGTATCATCCGTGCGGCACTGTGCGCATGGGCGCTAAAGATGATGCAGGCGCGGTGGTCGATTCAGAATGCCGCGTTATCGGGGTTGATGGCTTGCGGGTGGCGGATTCGTCAATTTTTCCACGCATTACGAATGGCAATCTGAATGCGCCATCGATCATGACAGGTGAAAAGGCATCGGATCATATTTTGGGACGCGCGCCGCTTGCACGTGCCAATGATGTTCCATTTGAACATCCAGACTGGGAAAAATCGCAAAGATAAGGTGTTGGCGCATAGCAAAGCTATCGTCAGCGTTTAGTTTTTGTGAAATACTTTAAAAATTCAATGAGTCTAAATGGCTTTTACTATCAGGGAGAGAAAGATGAAAACCAGAGCCGCAGTTGCGATACAGGCAGGAAAGCCGCTGGAAATTATGGAAGTGGATCTGGAAGGGCCGCGTGATGGTGAGGTGCTGGTCGAAATTATGGCGACAGGCATTTGCCATACGGACGAATTCACTCTTTCAGGCGCTGACCCGGAAGGCATGTTTCCGGCCATTCTTGGCCATGAAGGTGCCGGTATTGTTCGCGACGTTGGTAAAGGTGTTACCACGCTAAAGCCTGGCGATCATGTGATTCCACTATATACACCGGAATGCCGTGAATGTGATTATTGCCTGCATCCGAAAACAAATCTATGTCAGGCTATTCGTACAACGCAAGGTCAGGGCGTAATGCCAGATGGCACAAGCCGGTTTTCAATCGATGGCAAACCTGTTCTGCATTATATGGGAACATCAACATTTTCCAACTTTACCGTGGTACCTGAAATTGCACTGGCCAAGGTTAATAAGGACGCCCCGTTTGACAAGATTTGCTATATCGGTTGCGGCGTGACCACGGGTATTGGCGCGGTTATCAATACAGCAAAAGCCGAACCCGGATGTAATGCGGTGGTATTTGGTCTTGGCGGTATCGGGCTGAATGTGATTCAGGGTCTGCGGATGATCGGTGCCAATATGATTGTTGGCGTGGATATGAATAACAGCAAAAAAGAATGGGGCGAAAAATTCGGCATGACGCATTTTGTCAATCCAAGTGAGGTTGATGGTGATCTGGTCGGGCATCTGGTCGAATTGACCAATGGTGGCGCGGACTATTCTTTTGAATGTATTGGTAATACGACGGTCATGCGTCAGGCGTTGGAATGCGCACATAAAGGCTGGGGTGAGAGCATCATCATTGGTGTGGCTGGTGCCGGTCAGGAGATTTCAACGCGGCCTTTCCAGCTGGTGACAGGTAGAAGCTGGCGTGGCACTGCCTTTGGCGGGGCACGTGGGCGCACCGATGTACCAAAGATTGTTGATTGGTATATGCAAGGCAAGATCGATATTGATCCGCTGATTACGCATACATTGCCGCTTGAAGATATTAATAAGGGCTTTGATCTGATGCATGCAGGCGAGTCAATCCGTTCGGTGGTGATCTATTAATGAAAACAATCAGTACAGCATTATCTTTTGGCGGCACCCAAGGTGTTTATCGGCATGCTTCAGCAGTGACCGGATGCGATATGACCTTTGCCGTATTTATGCCGCCACATGACAAGCCTGTGCCGGTATTGTGGTATCTGTCCGGATTGACCTGTACCCATGCCAATGTCATGGATAAGGGCGAATATCGCCGCGTTGCTGCCGAACTGGGGGTAGCGATTATTTGCCCCGATACCAGCCCGCGGGGGGATGATGTTCCAGATGAAGCTGACAACTGGCAGTTTGGAAGTGGTGCCGGTTTTTATGTTGACGCAACCAAGGCGCCCTATGCCAAAAATTACAATATGTATAGCTATGTCACCGAAGAACTGCCTGCGCTGATCGCGGCAGAATTTGATGTTGATATGGATCGACAAGGTATTTTTGGGCATTCAATGGGCGGGCATGGTGCGTTGACCATCGCGCTGAAACATCCGGATCGCTATAAAAGTGCGTCGGCCTTTGCTCCGATTGCGCAACCATCAACGGCTGACTGGTCATCAGGATCGCTGGCCAAATATCTTGGTGATGACGCCTCAGGCTGGCGGGACTATGATACGGTTGCCTTGCTGGAAGATGGACACAGCTTTGATGATTTTCTGGTAGATCAGGGTACTGCGGACAGCTTTCTGGATAATGGTCTGCGGCCATGGTTACTGGAAGAGGCATGCAAAAATGCTGGACAGAAGCTGACCTTGCGTATGCAAGAGGGGTATGACCATTCCTATCTTTTCATATCCAGCTTTATGGAAGATCATCTGCGCTGGCATATGAAACGTCTTTAAGGGATCGTCTTTAGGGGGATCACCTTTAGAGGGATCGCCGGTAGGAGGCCATATGAAGAATCAACCAATTGGTGGCAATGATATGCCGCGTTTTGCGGGGCCTGGCACGATGATGCGCTTGCCTTCGGCCGATAATGCGGCGGGGCTGGATGCCTGTTTTATCGGTGTGCCGATGGATATTGGCGCATCAAACCGCCCAGGCACGCGGTTTGGCCCCAAGCAGATTCGGGCTGAATCGGTTATGCTTCGTCCCTATAATATGTGGACAAAGGCTGCCCCTTTTGATTCGATTCAGGTTGCTGATATTGGCGATGTGCCGATCAATACATTTGATCTGAAAGATTCAGTTACGCGCATTACGAATTTTTATGATGATGTGCTGACGCATGACGTGATCCCGCTGTCACTTGGCGGCGATCATACGATGACGCTGCCGATATTACGCGCAATGGCCAAAAAGCATGGGCCTGTCGGGTTGATTCATGTTGATGCCCATGCCGATATTAATGACCATATGTTTGGTGAGAAAATTGCCCATGGCACACCGTTCCGCAGGGCGTGGGAAGAAAAGCTAATCGATCCTAAACGCACCTATCAGATTGGATTGCGGGGAACAGGCTATACCGCCGAGGATTTTGACTGGGCGCGCGATAAAGGTTTTTCAGTTACCCAAGCCGAGGAATTATGGCATCGTTCAGCCGCGCCGTTGATTGCCAAAATCAAGGATGCGCTGGGTGATGAGCCTGTTTACCTGAGCTTTGATATTGACGCTCTTGATCCGGCTTTTGCGCCAGGCACCGGCACACAGGAAATTGGTGGGCTGACGACAATTCAGGCGCTTGAAATCATCCGGGGCTGTCATGGGTTAAATATTGTTGGCTGTGACCTTGTTGAAGTATCGCCGCCATATGATCCACAAGGAAGCACAGCGTTGGTTGCGGCGAATTTGTTATTTGAAATGTTGTGCGTTCTGCCAGGAGTCGCATATCGAAGCTAGCACGTCTTTAGATGGGGGATTTATCGATGGCACCAGCATTTAGCAAAGCCGAATATAGCAGCCGGATAGACCGTGTGCGCCGCGCCATGCAAACGCATGATATTGACGTTCTGGTTATTGGCGATCCTTCGAATATGAACTGGCTGACTGGCTTTGATTCATGGTCGTTTTATACACCGCAAATGATGGTGCTCGATCTGGTGAATGGGCCGTTTCTGATGACCCGTCTGATGGATGTAAAGGCGGCAGGTTTTACCACCTATTTATCCGCGTCCCAGATTATCGGGTATCCTGAGCCGCTGGTGCAGCAACCCGATACGCACCCGTCTGATTATGTTGCAAGCTGGATGCGTGATGCTGGCCATGCTAAGGCGAGGATCGGCTATGAAAGCGATAGTTATTATTTTTCGCCGCGCTCTTTGCATGCCTTGCAAGCGGGCTTGCCCGATGCAAAATGGGTTGATGCCGATTTGCTGGTTAACTGGGTGCGCGTCATAAAAAGCGATGCCGAACTGGCGATGATGTATCAGGCGGCACAGATCGCCGATATGGCGATGCAGGTCGCGTGGGACGGCGCCAAGGTGGGGGTCAGACAATGTGATTTGATGGCTGATATTACCGCCGCACAGATTAAAGGTACCGCAGAATTTGGCGGTGATATGCCCGCTTTGCATCCACTTATTCTGGCAGGTGAGGCAGCAACAGCGGCACATCCGATGTGGACTGATGCGAAGCTTGAAGCAGGCCAGACGATTGCCTTTGAACTTGGGGCGTGTCGTAAACGTTATAATGTCGGGCTGGCGCGGACAGTGCATCTGGGGACAGATAAGCCAGCCGCCTTGATCGATACAGCCAAGGCGGTTGAAGAAGGTATGGATGTGGTTATGTCATCCTTGCATGCTGATGCGGTGGCAGGGGATGTGCATGCTGCCTGGCAAGGGGTGCTTGATCGCTATGGGCTGGAAAAGAAAAGCCGGATTGGCTATTCGATTGGCGTTGCCTATGCGCCGGACTGGGGTGAGCATACGATCAGTTTCCGACCAGATGAACCAACGATCGTACCAGAAAATGCCGTTGTGCATATTATCCTTGGCATGTGGATGGCTGGCTGGGGCATGGAGCTGAGCGAAACATTACATGTGCGGGACAAGGACTGTGTGCGGCTGAGTGCATTTCCGCAACATGTTCACGTGGTTGCCTGATGAGCACGACCCTCGAACAGGCTGAAAAGCTGTTGGCTGATCTGGTCAGCTTTCCCACTGTTACGGGATTACCAAATGGCGACATGATCGCCTATATCAAGACGTATCTGGAAGATCTGGGCATTCCAGTGATGCTGGATGCACATGACGATGGTGTGCGGTTCAATCTGTTTGCCAGCATTGGCCCCGGACACTGTGACGGGATCATTCTATCGGGGCATACGGATGTTGTGCCAGCAACTGGCGATGGCTGGAGTCGTGATCCTTTTGTTTTGCACAAGCAGGATGGCCGCCTATATGGGCGTGGCGCGGTCGATATGAAAGGTTTTCTGGCAACCGCTCTAGCGATGGCGCCCGCATTCAAAGCGGCTGAAGATAAGCTGACTATGCCTCTTCATTATGCATTTACCTTTGATGAGGAGGTAGGCAGTTTTGGCGCGGCGCAAATGCCAGATTTTCTGCGCCGCGAAGGTATAAAGCCAGCAATGGCGATTATTGGCGAGCCGACAGGGATGCGTCCTTTCATAGGGCATAAAGGCGGGCTGGAGCTGGTTGCCGAAATACGTGGATCGGCAGGTCATGCCTCGGATCCGCGTGGCAAGGTCAATGCGATTTATTATGCGGCGCGGCTGATTACCTATATTGAACAGGTGGCAGACAAATTGGCCACTGCACCGGCAACGGACTCACTGTTTAATCCGCCCTATACAACATTGTCAGTTGGACATATCGAAGGCGGTGAAGCCCGCAATATTATCCCTGATTACTGTCGGTTTTTATGGGAAATCAGGCCATTACCAGGTGATGATGCCTATGCCATTCTGGCAGACATAAAGGCCTATATCGCCGATGTGCTGGTGCCGGAGATGCAGACAATACGTATGGATGCGAACATTTCAATTACCGAAATATCATGGTGTCCGGGGATGGATGCCCGTGCCACATCATCGGTAGCATCGCTGATTGCCCGCCTGTGGACAAATGAAGCCCCGTCGGTTGTGTCTTTTGGTACCGATGGCGGGCATTATCAGCAGGCAGGCATGGAAACAATCGTATTTGGCCCCGGCGGCATGGATGAAATGCATCAGCCTGACGAATTTATCGAGGTGGATGCGATCAAACAGGGGCTCGCCTTTTTGGAAAACCTGCTGAGCTATGCACAGGAAGCATCTTCAGCGCATCCTATGTCTTCAACTGGCCACATGTCTTGAGTATCCGTGATCTTCTGATCGCGCTTCTGGTGCCGCTGACATGGGGGTTTGGTTTTGCCCTAGCCAAAAGCGGGTTAGAGCATTTTCCACCTTTATTGCTGATGGGTATGCGCTTTGGAATTGCCGCCCTGATACTGGTCTGGTTTGTGCCGATACCACGAGGTTATCTGGTCAAATTATGTTTCATTGCCCTTGTTTCAGCGACAATACAATATGGCCTCACCTTTTCAGGGCTGGCGCGCATGGATGCCACGCCCGCGATTTTGCTGGTGCAAAGTGAGGTGATTTTTGGGGTTATTATCGGCGCTATGCTGTTGGGTGAGAAGCCTGATTTACGGCAAATTCTGGGAATTATAATTGCCCTTGCTGGGATCATGATCCTGATTGGTGGTCCGGCGCTGACTGACAAGATGACGGGTATCGTTCTGGTTCTGTCAGGCTGTTTTACATGGGCATTCGGACAGGTGTTGATTCGTAAGTTTACCGTTGGTCTGTCGGGCTTTCAACTGACCGCCTGGGTTGGGGTGATGGCTAGCCCACAAATGTTTCTGGCATCATTTTTTGTCGAAGGTAATCCAGTGCCTTTTCTTGAGGCTGCCCCCCTATCGGCTTGGGGCACAGTGATCTATCTGGGTGTTGTCATGACCGTGGTTGGCTATTCGGCATGGTATTATGTGCTGGGGCGCTATCCGATGCCTGTTGTGATGCCGTTGCAGATGCTGTTGCCAGTATCAACAATTCTGGGCGCTATGAGTTTTCTTGGCGAACGCCCCGAACCAATTGTGTTTGCTGGTGGCATTGTTGTTATTATTGGCGTTGGTGTGGTGATTATAGAACCTTCGGTCATACGTAAATGGCGTCAAAACCGATAAATAATTGGCCAGATACCCGCATTAATGACGATGTATGCATAATCGCTGATGAAATTAAACGGTTATGTACGCTTGTGTTTTTTCCTTTCCGCTTTTAAGTTTCCGCATCAAGATCATTTGCCTTTTGTAATTTGCCAGTCTGGGACGTTTACATATGTCGAAAGATATTATCATTGCACCATCAATTCTGGCGTCTGATTTCAGCCGTCTTGGCGACGAGATCAAAGCGGTTGATCAGGCAGGCGCTGACTGGATACATCTTGATGTCATGGATGGGCATTTTGTGCCGAATTTGACCTTTGGCCCGCCCATCATCAAGGCACTACGCAATATAACTGACAAGATTTTCGATGCGCATCTTATGGTCTCTAACCCAGATGTTCTGCTGGCTGATTATGCGGCTGCTGGCGCAAATTATATTACAGTTCATGCCGAAGCCTGTGCGCATCTTGACCGGACATTATCGCATATTCGCGAGCTTGGCTGTAAAGCCGGTGTCGCCTTGAACCCGCATACGCCCGCTAATGTGATTGAACATGTCATTGACCGGCTTGATTTGGTTCTGGTGATGACGGTAAATCCGGGCTTTGGCGGGCAGGCTTTCATACCAGCTATGGTGCAAAAGATAGCCAGAATAAATGACATAATTGATGCGCGTGATATTGTCATAGAGGTTGATGGTGGTATTACTGCCGATACAGTCGGTGCTGTAGTGCAAGCTGGCGCAGACGCAGTTGTAGCGGGATCGGCTATTTTCAGGGGGGATAACCAAGCATCTTATCGCGATAATATTGCGCGCATAAGAGATGCGGCACGGCAGGTAAACCGTGCTTTATAAGAGGTATCCAACATATGGGATTGCTAGTTGATGGGCATTGGTCATCTGCATGGTATGACACATCTAAGTCTGACGGAAAATTTGTTCGTGATTCGGCGCGTTTTCGGAACTGGGTAACAGCTGACGGTGCGCCCGGTCCAACAGGTGTCGGCGGCTTTACGCCTGATTCAGGACGTTATCATCTTTATGTATCCTACGCTTGTCCGTGGGCGCATCGGACATTGATTTTCCGGCATCTGAAAGACCTTGATGAACATATTACGGTTTCGGTCGTGCATCCGCTGATGCTTGAGAATGGCTGGACATTTGAAACTGATGAATATGGGGCGTCAGGCGATGATGTGCTTGGCAAGTCGTTTCTGCATCAGGTCTATACTGCCAGCGCACCCAAGGCGACAGGCCGCGTTACCGTGCCTGTTCTATGGGATAAACAGCAAGGCTGTATCGTGTCGAATGAATCATCTGAGATTATCCGGATGTTCAACACAGCCTTTAATGGATTGACCGGAAACGATCGTGATTATTTTCCCGAAGATATGCGTGCAGACATCGAAGCGGTGAATGCCGATGTTTATGACAATATCAATAACGGCGTATATATGTCAGGGTTTGCGACAACAGCCCAGGCGTATGAGGAATCTGTAACCAAATTATTCGCGGCACTTGACCGGATGGAAGCCCGCCTAGACAAAAACCGCTATTTAATGGGGTCACGATTAACCGAAGCGGATTGGCGGCTTTTTGTAACGCTGATCCGTTTTGATGCTGTCTATGTTGGGCATTTCAAATGCAATATCCGGCGGATTGCCGATTATCCAGCATTGCATGGATTTACCTGCGAATTGTACCAGATGCCAGAAATTGCCGAAACGGTGGTGATGCCGCATATAAAAGAGCATTATTACGCCAGCCACCCAACCGTTAACCCTACCGGCATTGTGCCTGTTGGCCCTGTACTTGATTATACGGTGCCACATGGACGCGACACGCTTTCAGGGTAACGGTGATTATTCCGAACTGCGAGGTGATGCCCCTAAATGTGCTTCACCACGTTTTTTGGCCAACTGTATCTGTTTCTGGCGTTCAGCAAAGCGGGCAGTGCGCTCAGGGTCCTGGGTATGCTGGCAATGATGACAACTGATGCCTTCTACATATTCGGGGCGTTGCAGATCATCTTGCGATAGCGGCATGCGGCATCCGTGGCACATGCCGTAACTGCCCGGATTGAGGTTATGATCTACCGCCACGCGGCCATCAAATACAAAACATTCACCTTGCCATTTGCTGTCGCTTTCGGGGATGTCTTCAAGATATTTCAATATCCCACCTTTTAGATGATAGACCTCATCAAAGCCGTAATCCTGCATAAGCGCGCTGGCCTTTTCGCAACGGATGCCCCCGGTACAATACATGGCAATCTTTTTTGGTTTTGCAGCATTTTGTTGTTTGGCCAAAGTTGCTGCCCATTCGGGAAAGTCGCGAAAGTTTGTGGTCATCGGATCCACCGCATTGTCAAACATGCCTATCGCTGTTTCATAGACATTGCGCGTATCGACAACAAGCACGTCAGGATCGCTGATAAGGGCGTTCCAATCTTTTGGTTCAACATAAGTGCCAGTGCGTTCGGCTGGACTTACTTCTGGATGACCCATCGTTACTATTTCGCGTTTCAGGCGGACTTTCATCCGTAAAAAAGGCTGTGTTGGGCTGTGAGAAAATTTTAATGACATACCATCAAATCGAGCGTCAGCTTCAAGCCAACCCAAGATGCCGTGCATACCGTTAATGGGGGCGGCGAGTGTGCCGTTGATACCTTCATCGGCAAGGAGGATCGTGCCAAGCGCTTGATGCGCTGTGCATAAATTTATGATTGTCTGCTGTAGAGCCGCAATGTCTTTCAGCGTTACAAATTTATACATGGCCGCAACAACATAACCGCGCCCATCAGCGTCGGCACGCAACAGCATCTCGTCCATAGTCTGCTTCATAATCGACATGCCAGTCCTACCGTCACAAAATATCATGCCCTGTTTTTAGGAACTTAGCATTTGCTATGCTGAAATCCAAGATGTTGCGCTGAGGCTGAGCAGAAGATATTCTAGGATGGTATAGTTTTAAGGTATGTCTGCCAGCGTGCGGGCGATCAAGACAGTCAAATCCATTATATTAAAACAGGAAACAAGTCATGCCAGCATTGCACGCCCTTATTGTCGTTGATCCGCAAGTCGATTTTTGCCCTGGTGGTGCGTTAGCTGTGGCTAATGGTGACAGTATCATGCCACATATAAATGCGATGATGCCGTCATTTGACAAGGTTTTCATAACGCAGGACTGGCACCCCGAAGACCATTCAAGCTTTGCCTCGCAACATGAAGGTGCGGTGGCCTATAGCATGATCGACATGGCCTATGGATCACAGACCTTATGGCCGGATCATTGTATAGCAGGAAGCGTTGGAGCTGATTTTCATCCTGACCTTAACACTGATTATGCGGCGGCCATTATCCGCAAAGGTATGAATCCGATGGTCGATTCCTATTCGGCGTTTTTTGAGAATGACCAAACCACGACAACCGGACTTGGTGACTTGTTGCGCGCGCATGACATTGGATCAGTGACATTGGTCGGTTTGGCGACTGATTTTTGCGTTGCCTGGTCGGCAGCTGATGCGGCAAAGCTTGGGTTTAACGTGACGATTGACCTCAAAGCCTGTCGTGCGATTGATCTTAATGGTTCGCTTGATAAGTCGCTTGATGTCATGCGTTCAGTTGGGGTGACGCTGACGCATTAGATGCTGTTTGCTGTTTGGTGTTAGTTGATTAGTCTGATGCGTGTGGTGCGGTTTTTAATACAGGATCCGCGGCCCATACATCGGCAAGCCAGCTTTGCATCAAACTGTTGCCGCCAACGTCCAGAACAATATTCCGCAACCGTGCGGCAGGTCCGGATAGACGCATGATAGCGCCGCTAAGTTCAGCTTTACGAGCAATAGGTGTGACAGCGGTTGTACGCTGCCGTGCATAGCTGGCAAAGGCTGATTTTATGTCAGCGGTTTCGCAAAGGCATTTATACAGGCAGGCAGCATCCTGTAATGTCTGTCCGGCACCCTGAGCCAGATGGGGCGGCATGATATGCGCGGCATCACCCGCCAGCACGACATTGCCGCGCCGCCAACATAAAGGGCTGTCAGCACCAGGCAAAGGTGTTGCCGCCCATGTGATTTCAGGGTCGGCCAGATAGGCAAGAACGGGATGCGGTGCCAATATCTTGTCCTGCCAGTTAGATTTATGGTGCGCATGGTTGCTTGATATGGTCACAACAACATTGACTTTGGCACCGCCATTGATCGGGTAATGCACTATATGTGTCCCCTGTCCAAGCCATAGATTGCTTTCGGGGCGTGCAAACATGTCAGGCAGAATATGCGCGTCAATTTCGGCGCGCATAGCCAGTTTTGTTGTTGCTTTTGCAGAATGTGATCCAGTGACATAGCTACGACCAAAGCCGCTGGCGCCATCGGCCGCAACAAGACCATCACATGTAAGCAGATCACCAGATGCCATCAATAATGTAACTATGCCGTTCGTGTCGGTCAGGCTGGCAAGCTTATCATCAATGAAGGTGATTTCGGGCAGACTGACCGCAATATCATGCAAGCTTGTGTGTAAATCATGGCGTCCCAATGACACGTAATGCTGATCAAGTTTAAGCCGTGTGATTGTGGCAGCACTTTCAAGCGCGCGTACACATATTACATTAAGTCGCATAGGTAGATTCGCAAGGGCGTTATCAAGCCCCAAAGTACATAGAGCCTGCCAGCCATTCGGGGCAATCTGGATGCCGCCTTGTAAAGGCTGGTGGCGTTTGCCACCAGTGAGCAAGCTGACCGCATGACCGCTTTTGGCAATCGCTATTGCAACACTATATCCGGCAATGCCACCGCCGCTGACCGCTATCATCGTCATCCCCATAAAAAACCGACCACACTATAAAGCGTGGTCGGCTTGAATGTCTAAGGCTAAAAGGCGTAATTAGAAAGTGACTGCGCCTTTGGCCTATTTCTTTTCTTCGAGCGCCTGATCAAGTGTCTTGCGGAACTTATCGACTATCTCGTCAATATGATGCTTCTCGGCAACAAAGGCAGGGGCAACAATCGCATTGTCGCCTGTCCATTTTACATGCAGACCATTCCAGAACATTGCCTTTTGCATATTGCCACCACGACGACCAGGGGCACCATCTGAATGAACCTCAATGCCAGCCATCATGCCAATGCCGCGAATATCGGCAACAAGGGGATGATCCTGTAATGTCCACATAGCATCGAGGAAATAGTCCTCTAGCGCTGCGGCATTATCAAACAGGCCTTCATCCTGATAGATTTTCTGAGTGGCAATACCGGCGGCACAGGCTGCCGGATGCGCCGAATAGGTGTAACCATGGAAAAATTCGATAGCATTGTCTGGTGCTGAGTTGGTGATGGTGTCGTAGATTTCGTCTGTAACGGCGACGCCGCCCATTGGAATGGCACCATTTGTTAAAGCCTTTGCCATGGTGATGATGTCAGGCTTGACGTTGAATTTCTGGGTCGCAAACGGGGTGCCCATACGGCCAAAGCCAGTGATGACCTCGTCAAATACCAGAATCAAACCATGCTTGTCGCAGATTTCACGTACCTTTTCGAGATAGCCAACGGGCGGCACCAAGGTGCCTGTCGATCCGGCGACTGGTTCGATAAAGACAGCAGCTAAAGTGCTGCCACCCAGATTTTCGGCAATGCGCTCAAGGTCCATAGCCAGCTCGGCACCCGTTTTTGGCTGGCCTTTGCTGAAGCGTTGATCTTCCTGCCATGTATGGCGGATCAGTGAAATATTCGGCAATGTCAGGCCAAAGGTCTCACGGTTGCGCACCATACCAGCAAGCGAAACGCCGCCCATATTCACACCATGATAGGCGCGTTCACGGCTGATCAGACGGTTGCGCTGGGCTTCGCCGCGTGCGCGCTGATAGGCCAGAACAACCTTGATCGCGGTTTCGATTGATTCGGAACCCGAATTGGTAAAGAAA
>JABJBD010000047.1 GCA_018668795.1 Candidatus Puniceispirillum sp.
AACAGACAAGGCTGCGGTGGTTACCGTTAGGGCACTGCCGTTGTTATCAAGCGTAATACTAAACTTGTCGCCCGCGGCAATCGTTGGAACAGTTGGCGATGCAACTTTGACGATTTCAGCAGTTGATGTGCCGGGAGTGTTCACATTTGCAGAACCCAAATTCGAGTAGCTGGAACCAGAATCGTCACTGTATTGCAGCTGACTAATGGTTGCGGCGTTATATGCTGTTCCAGAAATTGTAGCTGTTCCAACGAGGTACCCGCTCAACTGAGCAAAATCAATTCCAACGTCTAATCCCGATGCAGCGGTTCCTGCTGCAATGTCGAGTTTGTTGGCGAGGTAATTGGCCTTTTCAGAAGCTGACGTCATCGCGCCAATTGCAGTAACATCATCGGAGTCAATCGTATGGGAGACATCATAGCTACTGCCTCCAAGCTGAATGTTGATTTTGAAAATATCAGTTGCAACTGCATTGGAAATCGCTGTCGCAATATCAGATTTTTGCGCAAATCTGACAGAACGAGCGGTAACTGCTCCGGCGGTGTTTTCGGACACGGTGCCCAAAGTCGCTGCAGAATTGTATACCAATCCACTGGTCAATGCCGAGGTTTGAACAGTGGCCGCGTCATTATATGTGAAAACAAGATTGCCAGCGTCTTCGGAAAAAGAGCCGTCTGCAGAATTGTTCGCGAGGTTTAACGCTGTTACAAGCTTGGTTAGCGTATAACTATTGTCACCACCACTAGCGATGTTACTGGTAGTGATAATGTGTCCGTCAACAGTGACTGAAAAACTGTCTCCTGCGCTGACTGTTGTTGGAACATGCGGACTGGTGAGAGTGTATTTGCGCTCAGCTAAATCATTAATATTCAGGGTTACGGTCTCACTGAATTTCTCGCTTGCGCTGATTGTATACTCTACACTGAAAGAGTAGCTCGATTTTGTTTCGTAATCGGTCCCGCCGTTAACGGTCACTACACCGTTGCTATCAATGCTAACAAGTGAGCTGTCGGTTCCAGTTATTGACCACGTGCCGCCAGCATTCGCGGCAACATAGGCCTCAAGGCTATCGCTCAACTCACCGTCACCTGCGCCAAAGCTTGAGTCAATAGACTTGAATGTCTGAGAAGTCGCTTCATTTGCGCTTAGAACAGTTGTTGCTGAACGGACAACAGAATTGAATGTGTACACGCCAGGCTTCCACAGTGAGCCAGTCATTTGAGCTGTCACTGATAGGCTAGATGTCGTAACGTTACTTGTAGTTAAAGCAGCAAACTGTTCTGGTTTGGCTGCAAAATAGCTTTTAAATTTCGTTTCATCCAGTGTTATGGTGCCGTTTTGATTGGTCATAACACCAAAATTTGAGAGATAAATATCATCTGTGCCATAGCCACTGATGGGGGTAGTTGTTATCTTTCGCAGTGAGCTTTTGTAGGCGCGCATTAGTGTGTCTCCAACCAAAGGTCCGCTATCTTCGGTGGTGCTGGTTTTTGTCTTTTCAATTAAATTGTTTGTAATTGTGTTGAGTTCACTGACAAAGATTTGCATCGCTGCAAGGCTTATTTCCTCATCGTATGCCGCTTGTATTCTTTCTTTGGATGAAGAAACAGTATTCAAGTCTATTGTTACACCAGGGATGAGATCAGTGAGCTGATTGCTACTGCGGGTGACTGTTACGCCATTAAAATCAATGCTGGCATCAGTTGCATTTGTGACTTGTTTTTGAGCGTCGCCACCATTGGCAGCGCCGCTTCCATTTGTTGCTGGATCAAAACTCAAGTTAGAAATTGCCCCACTGGTCGACGTCGCTTGAATCCTGACCTGATTTTCTGTGCCTAGTTTAGAAGTGAGAGTAAGGCCATAATCAGTATCTGAAATTTTAATGATTGAAGCGCTGACACCTAGACCCAAATTATTAATCTTGTCGCGCAGAGTTGCGATTGTATCGGTGTTATCCAGTGATATTGAACTACTTCCAACTGCATCATTGTTTGCAAAGCTGTAGTTCCCGCTACTGTCAACAGACCATGTCCCGAGATCAATTGTAAGAGCAGATGCGTCTAAAGCCGCAGTTTCAGTGCTGTAGCCAGAAAAAGAGATTGTTTGCGGTTGGGCAAGGGTATTAACGACAATATTGTGATCAAATGTTGTCAACAAAGCTGGGTTATTAACCGTGGCTGCGATTGCTGTGGATGCTCCAGATGATCCAGTTGTCTGAAGTTGAATCGCAGACACTTGACTCAGTGCCGTGAGGTTGGTGCTTAGTGCGCTAAATTCCTGTTTAACTTCTGCAAGAGCAGATATTGAAACCGTTTTTTCTTCAATTTTAGCATTAATTTGTGCTTCTCGTGGCGCTTTTTCAGCATCAACTAATGCGTCCACAATTTGTGTCACGTTGAGACCGCTGCCTACATTCATTGCGCTTAGATAATCGACCGCCATAATTTACCCAAAACCTCTGATCTGAGGACTGCTGACTTGATATAACGTCTCCGTTTTGCAATTTTTATGCCGATTATAGAGTTTTTATGTAACAGTGGTGCCGGTATTTGTCTGTTAGGTCGGGTTAATCCTTATTGGATAAATGGATTAAGTCTTACCGGATGATTTGGCTAAAAACGCGTAGATAATGTTTTGGGGTATTTACTGGTATGCAGCCGACTTCCATGAAACAGCGATCATTTTCAGCCGCAATTAAGTATATGGTAGCCGTTCTCTTTATTGGTGGCAGCATTGGTTTATTAATCTCACTTGTTTCAAGCGTTTTTGTGGCATCAG
>JABJBD010000046.1 GCA_018668795.1 Candidatus Puniceispirillum sp.
ATATTCAGGCCAACAAATATTCAGGCCAGTAACGAAACATTAACCACGCCATGGTACTATTGGATATGAGATCGGTTTTGAAAAAATGGTGGTTATCTTGGTCACTCACCTCCAAGGCTAGTGATAATTCTGCCGCGCTTGCCGAACAGGGGGATGCAGAAGCGCAAAATGATCTTGGTACTATGTATTATAATGGCATAGGCGCACCGCAAGATTATGCCAAAGCACTGAAATGGTATCGCCTGGCGGCTGAAAAGGGGCTTGCAGCAGCGCAATATAATCTTGGCATTATGTATGGAAGAGGTGAAGGCGTGCCACAGGACGATGTGCGGGCGCATATGTGGGGTAATCTAGCACGGGCGAAAGGGGTAGAAAACGCCGATGCTCTAATTAAAGAGCTTGAAACCCACATGTCGCACCAGCAGGTCGCAACCGCCCAAGCCATGGCGCGCCAGTGTCTTAGACAGGATTACAAGAATTGCGACAAACTTTAACTAAGTTAGCCAAGATACAAACTGTTCAATGCATGTTTGTTCACGAAATGTTTCACGTGAAACATTTTGAAACTGTCGCCATGTTATATATATAGGGCGTTTCTTGCAAAAGCAGGACGAGCCACATATAGTTCAGCAGCATAGCAAGACCCAGACAGGTGAATCATGCCCGATACGATAAAATCCGACATAATGAAAACTACGCTAAATGGCCTGATTAGCGGTGATATGCCGGCGCCCGCAACGATCCGCGAATGCTTTAACCAGATTATGGAAGGTGAAGTATCGCCTGTCCGAATTTCGGCATTTCTAATTGCGCTTAGAATGCGGGGAGAACGGGTTGAAGATATTGCGGCGGCGGCATCGGTCATGCGTGAGAAAGCGCTGATTATCGACGCGCCGGACGGGACCATGGATATTGTCGGCACAGGTGGGGATGGAATCGGCACCTATAACATATCTACCGCCACGGCCTTTGTTGTTGCTGGATGCGGCATCCCCGTCGCCAAGCATGGGAATAAAGCTGTCTCATCAAAAAGCGGGGCTGCGGATGTATTGTCATGTCTGAATATCAAGCTTGATTGTGATATGGCTCTTGTCAGCAAAGCATTAATGACAACCAATATTTGTTTTTTGATGGCACCACGCCACCATGCCGCGATGCGCCATGTCGGCCCTGTTCGCGCTGAATTAGGCATAAGAACGATTTTTAACCTGCTAGGCCCCCTCGCCAACCCCGCTTTGGTCAAGCGCATCATGATCGGCGTATTTGACAAGGCATGGTGTACCCCTTTTGCAGAAGCACTGGCACAGCTAGGCACCACCCATGCCTGGGTCGTGCATGGCGCAGATGGTCTTGACGAGGTCACAACAACAGGCGTGACGCATGTTGCGGCGCTGGAAAACGGGACGGTGCGCGAATTTACCATTTCGCCAGACGATTTCGGCATCAAAACCGCCAGCCTTGATGATTTACGCGGCGGTAATCCAGAAGAAAATGCCGAATATCTGCGCGCGCTCTTAGAGGGAGCAAGCGGTGCCTATCGTGACATTGTGATTATGAATGCCGCGGTCGCGCTAGTAGCGGGCGGGCATGAAACTGATCTAAAGACAGGCGCCGAACGGGCACGTCAGTCAATCGATGATGGCCATGCCAGACACGCGCTGGATGCGCTTGTCCGCATTACCAATAGCGGAGCCTGAAGATGCAGGATGTTCTAGCCCAGATTATTGATACAAAGCGCACTGAAATCGCCACATTATTTGCGATGAGCAGCTTTAGCGATATTGATAAGGCCGCCCAAGCTGCCTCACCAGTGCGCGGTTTCACCAAGGCACTGAAAGCTGCCTCGGCAACAGGTTATGGACTGATTGCCGAACTCAAAAAGGCCTCACCTTCAAAAGGTCTTATCCGCCCCGATTTTGATCCTGAAACATTGGCAATAGCGTATGAAGACGGTGGCGCGACCTGTCTCTCGGTTCTGACTGACCGCAAATGGTTTCAAGGGGCACCTGAATATCTGGTGGCGGCGCGCAATGCTGTCAGCTTGCCTGTTCTACGCAAGGATTTCATGATTGATCCGGTGCAAATCGCCGAATCTCGTGCGTTGGGTGCGGATTGTATTCTGCTGATTATGGCGGCACTTGAAGATGAGCAAGCACAGGAACTTGAAGCCTGTGCAATTGATTACGGTATGGATGTGCTGATTGAAGTGCATGATGCCAGCGAGCTAGACCGGGCTTGTAAGTTGAAGTCACCCTTGATGGGCATAAATAACCGCAATCTAAAGACCATGGAAATATCGCTGGATGTTGGTGCGGCCATGTTGCCACGGCTACCAAATGACCGCATTGCCGTCGCCGAAAGTGGCTTGTTTGCACCTGCTGACCTTGCCCGCATGGCAAAAGCAGATGCGCGTTGCTTTTTAATTGGTGAATCACTGATGCG
>JABJBD010000044.1 GCA_018668795.1 Candidatus Puniceispirillum sp.
CCGCGGAGTGTTTGCGCCCCAGACAGCACGGCTAGGACACCGATCAAGGCTTTTAGGTAATCACCATGAACAATCGCAACAAGCCAGCTTCCTAGCAAAGCACCAGGAGCCGCCCCAATAAACAATATAAATGCCATCGACCATTGAATTGATTTGCTTTGGGCATAAACAAAGGTGCCAACAAGACCCGATATAATATAGGCAAACATGGCGGCAGAAATCGCCAGCTTGATATCAACACCACCAAAATATACCAAAAGCGGTACCAGCACGACCCCGCCGATACCTATACAACCAATAAGCGCGCCTGCAACGAAACCACAGGCAAGATACATCGTAACAACTGACAATAAGGTTGTTTCAAGTTCCACGTGTTGTCCTCAAACCTAACGCCAAAATCTAGAACAAGGAATATTTAACCCACCAGTTTGACAGTTTAAAAAGCCTAATCTATTGCCACTTTTTGATGCTTAACGCTACCACCAGACCAAGGACAAGTCCTGCTTATACTGCGGTTTATGCAAGAAAGAATACTTGCCTCTATTAATAAATTCACAACGGCTATAAATAAAACATTTACTTTTAGCTTTGATCTATAAAAAAACAGGTATACGGTGAAAAAATATAGAGAACGGTTTTGTTAAAGCGTCTTATTAATAGATAGCGTCAAACCAGTTAGAGTTATGGAGGGGTGTCTAATGTTTTTAAAACAACTGGAATATCTTGTTGCCGTCATCGAAGAAAATCATTTTGGGCGCGCAGCAGCCCGCTGTAATGTCACACAGCCGAGCCTTTCAAACGGTATTAAGCAACTAGAACTTGAACTTGGTGTAACCCTTTTTAAACGTGGCCGTGGCCAACGTCTTTACGGCATTACCGCCGAAGGTGAAAAGGTTGCCTCATGGGGACGTCTTATAATTGCCAATTTCTCTGCGCTTAGTAATTCGATTGCTGAAATGCAAGGCAACCTGCATGGCAAATTATCGATTGGCGCAATGCCATCCATGTCGCCTGTTCTGCCTATTATTCTTCAGCGCATTCGCAAGGCATATCCCGGCTTGTCTGTGGATGTACGTTTTGTCGGCAATGATGAAATCAAGATCGGACTCGATAATTATTCATTGGACTGCGCTATCACCTATGTTGACGACGCCGACGCGCTTGGCTGGTGTAACGTATTGCCTGTCTTTACCGAAACATGGGGACTATTGGTTCCTGACTCATTTGAGTTTGAGGATGTAGAAGAAATCACCTGGAAAGATGCAGCAAAGCTGCCTTTCGCCCTGTTGCGCCAATCAATGCACGAACGCCGGATCATTGACAGTACCTTTTCGCTGGCTGGGTGCGAAGTTGTGCCAAAAATTGAGTCAGAATCCATTCTTCATCTTATGTTTCAGACGCAATATACAGAATTATGTACCGTTATCCCATATCACTTTACGCGTATGCCCGGATTGCATGAAGGTACCAAGGTGCTATTGCTGAAGGATCCTGTTGTTCGTAAAGAAGTTGGGCTTTTCTGGGTTAAAGCCGAAACCGAAATGCCAATGTCACGAATTGCTGTTGAGATTTCAAAGGAGCTTAGCGACTCAGGTGAATTACATAACTTCCTGTATGGTCCAAAACAATTCATGGTTGGTGATGACGAGGATAATCAATCCGATGGTTATGCCGCGATCAAGGAAGCTGCCGGACTGGACTAGCCAGCTCACATCTTCCAACATGGCTCTATACTAATTTTGCTAGACCTGTTTATCGAAAATGGGATCACAGCCTGTCATTTCGGCTCGCATGACTGTCATGTTCTTGAACATTATCCTGTCGCCAAATCTAACTAAGCTATTATCTGAAGCCTAGTTACCAATCAATTATTCAAGCTTGTTACCCACAAAAAAGGGCTGGTGTTCGAAAGCACCAGCCCTTTTTTATATATGTCGGATATTAGTGCTATTCAGCAGCAACAACCATGTCTTCTTCAACCGCATGCCCAAGTGGGTTTTCCGGGCTTACACCCAGATGCTTTCCCCATTCGGCGTAATAATGCCGCATACCGACTTCATCATGAATTGTTCCACCTTCATGACGGCCATGCAGAATTCTGCGTGCTTCAGTACCTTCACGCATGGTTGTTCCCTGACCAGCAACGCCAATCAAATCTTCATGCAAGTTACGTCCAAACGGACCCCAGATTGAATTATGATGCTCAATTCTAGTCGCACGCTCTTCAGGGGTGTCTTTCTTCAAACCATAACCACGGAATTCGATCAAAACTTTGTTTGGACCAAGTGGTGTTACTGAGTCACTGCGATAGGCACTGCCTCTCAGGTTGAAGTTAAAGCCTGGGAACAGGTCAACCATGTACCACTGGTTAGGTGGCAGATTCGGGAATGACAATTCGCCTCTATCTTCAAAGCCTTCATATTCTTCATACTGCACGGTAAAGCTGCTTACATTCACATGCCCATTATCAAATGGAATGTTTTTACGTGCGAAATACGCATCGTTGAAGCCTGTTACACGGTTATGGTAGTGCATGAAGTCATGATAGAACTCACTATTGGTGTCGTGCCATAGCTTGTAGTTCGTATCAATGATTGACTTATGATAATGGAAAACTTCCATTTCTTCGGTATCAATCGCTTCAGCGATGCAATCAAATGCACCACATGTCCACTCATCAATGCTCTGCGATGGGTTTGGATCTAGTGTTACCCAGACCATACCGCCATGCTGCACGGCACTATGCAATTCAGTCAGGCCATCGACTGAAATGCCATTACCTGTCAACCTGTCCATTTGTGGGCAAAGATAGGCTTTGATCCCATCACCATGATTTACGGCAACAACGTTTTGGAAAGCAATCTGGCTGGTTCTGAAATCGCCTTTATTTGCCATTTCGCTTTTGTGACACATTGGCACCCAAACTTTGGCAAAGATGTGCTCGATTTCCTGCTCATAAATCTCATAGTTATTGTAACATTCACTTGAGATATACTCAATTTTTGGTGTGGCTAACCATTTCTTATGATTTCTTGGTGGCATTAAACCCTCCATCAACGACTGGTAATATATTTAACTGCAGATACTTTCGGGCTTTTGAGCATGAAGTGTCAACAATTTCGTTCTTATATTTGAGAATTGTCTAATAGCCAGAGGCTATGAAAAACATATTTTTCCAAAGCGCAATAATACCTCTAATCCAGAGGTCACATCACTTTTGGTCTAGCCTTGCTACGAAAGACAAGATTTTGCATCCTGTAGCAACTGATTAATGACAGCAGCGTCATCCATATTATTCTCAGACATTTTATTCAAAGACAATAAATTCGCCGCTTCAAAATCAAGTACATGCTTGTTTTTTGATGATTCTGGATAGTTTTTGCTAACAAAGAAAAAAGGTGCTGGCCGCAGATCATCGCCAAGGCTCATACCAACCAGAATATTTGCTTGTTCTGCCGGCTTAGTCAAAATCTCAAAACTCAGCGTAAAATTCTCTGGTTTGCAGGATATCGCCCCTATTTCTGAAATAGCATCATCACTATCAGCTAGATTTTTTTGCACCTGCGACAAGATACTTTCGGCAATGACTAAACAATCATGCATCGCTTTTAGCTCATTAGCTACAGCTGGGGCGTCATGCTCATCTGTATCACCTAGAAAAAAGTCTTTCGATTCAAATGGAAGTTCAATCGTAAATTTGGAACGGTCACGGTCGCGGTGTAAAAGTTCAACAAGATACCACGCTTCAGCATAGGCTGGTGTGCGGTCATCAAACCAAAAACTATGCCTAACCTTTTCACCATTCTCACAAAAATAGATTTCCAGCTTGGGAATGCTGAGACCAATTTGAAGATCACCATCAAAAACCTGCGTGCAAAGCGTCTCACGATCACGTTGCCAGTGCATGTCTAAATGCTTGTTTTGGGGTAGCGTATCGAGATAACTATGTGCACCCCTAGCCATCCAAAACACCGCATTATGTGCCTCATACCGCGCTTTTTTATAATCTGGGCTGGTAAATGTTGCGATATCTGGCCAGTTATAGGTCAAGCGATTCTCCACAAAAAAAATGATAAATTTTCAGCACAAATGGTTCAGGACGACGCGACTAGTATTATTGCGAATTGCCTTAATACAAGGTCACAACATGGACAGCTTCGGCAAAGAACAGCCATCTTTCCATCACAAGCCCGACAGCAAGGCTGGCGGTCGCAATTGAGGCAAAGAATAATGGTTCAGTCATTCCAAGGCTCAGCACCATGCAAACGGCTGGCACGATAAAGCATAGCAATGTAGATAGCATCCGCATCTGGCGGCTATGTTTACGAGCCACAGCATAACCCATTTCCCGCATGACATAGTTCGGTTGCGTATGCGCAGGTTCAATCTGACGGATTTTACCCTGACCTTTTAAGCCAATAGCCTGTTCAACTGTATAGCCGATCGACGTTCTATCGATCTTGACCCAATAAAGCCATTTAGCCACCATTGCTGTGGCTGCCAGCATCAAGGCAAGACCAAGTGCCGAGCTGTTAACCTGTTTAAAAATCGTCAATAGCAAAACTTGTAAGATCGCCCCACTAGCAAGGGCAATAATAATGTAATTAGGCGCTGTCATCTTTTGGTTCCACGCACTGATTGTGCGCAAAGAAGCATAGATCATACCTGTGCAATACACGGTTACAACTGACAGGATACCAGTGAGCAAGGCAACATAAGGCACAAAGCCATCAAGTTTGCCAAAGAACACCCATGAAATGCCAAATATGCCAGCTGGCACATAAGTTAAGATGGCAAAAACGCCTTCGCGCGACAACCATGATGTCCGCCATTGCGAAACAGCACGCCAAGAGCGCTCAGGATGGCCAAGATGCGCCATTGACGACAGCAAGCCTATGGTGATTAACCCTAGCGAAAGCGCCATGCTGACAAAGCCATAAACCGGGCTTTCGGGCAAAACGCCCATAAAACAAGCTAGCGAAATCAGCATCAACAGCCCATAGCCGGCACCTGATGCTGTGGTAAATAGAATAACAGAATAAGCGGGATGCATCTTTTTGTCCTCTTATCGGCTGAGCTTGCGGTCAGCCCAGGCAAAGAATTTTTCGGTCTTGCTACCATCACTGGCGCTGACTGTTTCCTTCAATGCTACGGGTGTTGACGTCACCGCATCACGGCGTTTACGTGGTGGCAAATATTTATTCACAGGCTTATAGCCAAATTCTTCGAGTAGGTTGAAACCTTCGCGCTCGGCAACAAGTTGCGACACTGCGCTGTCTGGATCACCCAGATCACCAAAATGACGGGCACCTGTAGGACACGCGCGCACACAGGCTGGCTGACGATCCTCAGGCTCAAGGTTTTCGTTGTAAATACGGTCAACGCATAATGTACATTTCTTCATTACACCATGGGATGGATCATATTCACGCGCACCATAAGGGCATGCCCACGAACAAAGTTTACAGCCAATACAGGTATCCGGGTTAACCAGAACGATTCCATCTTCTTCACGTTTATAACTGGCACCTGTTGGACAGACTGTCACACAGGCTGGTTCTTCACAATGCAGGCATGAACGAGGAAAATGAACTGTCCGGCTTTCCAGACCTTCGCCAAGCTCAAAGCCATGCACACGGTTGAGCCACGCGCCTTGAGGGTCCTGCCCATAAGGATCAATATCGGTCAAAGGTGCCGAATAACCTGAGGTATTCCACTCTTTACAAGACGTCACACAGCCCTGACAGCCAACGCAAGTATCAAGGTCGATAACAAGGCCAAGCTTTTTCTTGGTTGTAGCAGGAAGCGATGTCATGATTTTGACCCCTTGTTAAATTGCGTGCCATACGCCAACACATCAGGTAACGGCGCGTCAGACCGCGGCTTGAACGGCTCAAAATAAGGCTCAGCTGTACCTGCTTCATCAGGTAACGCCTTGCTGATTTTCACCCGCAAATCGTACCATGCTGCCTGTCCCGTCACGGGGTCACTATTTGAATAGCGATAACCACCTTC
The DNA here is from genome assembly GCA_018668795.1 of Candidatus Puniceispirillum sp. Lineage (GTDB taxonomy): Bacteria > Pseudomonadota > Alphaproteobacteria > Puniceispirillales > Puniceispirillaceae > Puniceispirillum. Next base: position 6,016 of record JABJBD010000044.1, read on the forward strand.
ACGGGCTGGCAACAATTCCGAAATCAGATGGTTAAGCAAGAAGCCCTGCTTCATCTCCGGTGCATCCTTATCAAGGCCCCATGCGCCGCCACGCTTACCAATCGCATTCCATGTCCACAATGTATCAGGGTTACAGCCTTCCATCAGGCTTACCTGACATTTGACACGACCAATGTGGCTTGTAAGCCACACCCAGTCATCATCGTGTATATCAAGCCCTTCGGCCTTTTCACGATTCATGTACAGACGGTTTGCGTTGGTGATCTGACGAAGCCACGCATTCTGTGATCCCCATGAATGGTACATATGCATGGGTCGTTGGGTAATCGCATGAAATGGGTAATCGTCTTTAATGACCATTTCACCTTCAAAGGTCGGATACCAGAACGGCAAAGGATCAAAGAAGGAAATAATCCGTTCACGATGCGAATCTTCAGGCTGGATATCGCCATGACCTTGCGCTGCAAGACGGAATTTCTGCAATGTTTCACTATATAGTTCAAAGACGATTTGATCTGTTGAGCCATTAAACCCAACCGATTTAGCCCAGTCCAGATAGGCTTTGTTCGCATGTTTGTAATAGCGCATTTCTGGCTCAAGTTCATGCGCGTGGAAACAGCCATTATCAATATATTCCTGCAACTGATTCTGGTTTGGCTCGCCAACGCCATATTTAGAACCATCTTCACCACGCCATCCAGCAAGAGGGCCAATGCCCGGCGCACGCTGATGATTGGTAATGTAATCTGCATAGCCGCCTGGATATTTGGCCGTGCCATCTTCATTTGTCATCCCTGGCAAACCAAGGCGAGCGCCAAGATCAAGCATCACCGTTTGGAACGGACGCACATCACGATCTGGCTCGATGACAGGCTGGCGAATGGCATCGTTAGCAGAATCAGGATCTGAGATCGGTCGATCCAGCATTGAAATACAATCCCATCTTTCAAGATAGGTTGTATCCGGCAGTATCAAGTCAGCATAAGGCACCGTTTCCGAATAAAACGCATCCGAATAAATGATTTTTGGAATGACATATTCGCCTGTATCCGGGTTTTTGGCCGTCAGGTGACGCAATGTATCAGGCACATTCATCGACGAATTCCAGCCCATATTGGCCATATACATAAACAGCACATCAATATTATACGGATCCATCGAACCCGCATTATTGATGACCATATGCATAAGACCATGCGCTGAAACCGGCGCATCCCAAGAATAAGCTTTGTCGATACGCAATGGTTTTCCATTGTCATCGACAAGCAAATCTTCAGGACCCTTTACAAAACCAAGAGGCGGTCCCGGAAGAGGGGTGTTTGGCTTGACCTGATCAACTTTACCCGCAGGACGAATGCCTGGTGGAATCGTTTTTGGATAAGGCGGCTTGTAACGAAAGCCACCTGGGCAATCGATTGATCCCAGCAAAATCTGTAGAAGGTGTATCAAACGACACGTATTAAAGCCGTTTGAGTGCGCCGAAATTCCGCGCATCGCATGCATTGATACCGGACGTCCGATCATCTTGTCATGTTTGCGGCCAGCCCAGTCAACCCATGGCTGATCGATAACGATTTCACGCTCGAAAGCAGCTTCGGCAAGTTCACTTGCAATCCGTTTAATTGTATCAGCTGGAATGCCGATTTCATCCGCGACAGATTCGGGTGCAAATTTATTGTCTAGAAACCGTTCGGCAATCAGTGACATTACAGGCACGGCCTGCGATCCGTCCGCTAATGTGAAAGAACCGTTCAAAGCTGGATCAATATCAAGTGTATTGGCACCAGCAGCCTTGTTTTGGTTTTTATCCCAGGCCAGCGGCTCGCCATCTTTGTCACGCGCAATCAGTCCATCATCAGCACCACCTGGATTCTGGATGACAAGCCAATGTGAATTTGTGTAACGCACAAGATAATCAAGATCGACCTTGCCAGCTTGCATCAGTTCATAAATCAACGCTGAAACGAACAGGCCATCACTTCCAGGCTTTACCCCCAGCCATTCATCAGCAATAGCGCCATATCCAGTACGAACCGGATTCACAGCAACAACCTTGACACCACGCTCTTTCAGCTTGCCAAGAGCTTTCTTGATTGGATTAGAACCGTGATCTTCGGCCACACCCCATAGCATAAAATATTCAGTTTTATCCCAGTCAGGCTCACCAAATTCCCAGAAAGACCCACCAAAGGTATATAATCCTGCAGCGGCCATATTGACTGAACAGAAGCCACCATGTGCGGCAAAATTAGGCGTACCAAACTGCGACGCCCACCAACCTGTTAACGCCTGACTTTGGTCACGACCGGTAAATAGGGCAAGTTTACGAGGGTCTTTTGCACGCACGTCGCCAAGCCAGCTTGACGCCAGATCCAGCGCTTCATCCCATGAAATTTCAGCAAATTCACCTGAACCGCGGGGGCCAACTCTTTTAAGCGGTGATGTCAACCGCGCAGGCGATACTTGGGTCATTATTCCCGAAGCACCCTTGCCACACAGAACGCCTTTATTTACGGGATGATCACGATTACCTTCAATATATCGCACCTGGCCATCTTTAAGATAAACTTTGATCCCGCAACGGCAAGCGCACATATAGCAGGTCGTGGTTTTAATCTCATCAGCAGGATTCGTTTGAAGATCGATAACAGGGTCGCTGTTATTTTCACTAATCGGTGCATCCATCTTAACTAACCCCCAAAAACATCATGTTTATCTATACGACTACACAGAACATATACAAAATTATCTTTCTATGTAACCCAGACAATCATCTGTTTTGTTTATAAAAACTGATGGCCTTACATCAATTATCCTGATTATAACATTATGTTTTTCCGTGATTAGCGTGGCATTACCCCTAATCAAAATCGTTGTCGTCATCGCCAAAGAATTCGTCATCATCGATGTCGTCTTCTTCATTAAAATCATATTCAAGCTGTTCGGTCACAAAAACCATAATATTGTCGCCATCGACTTTGGTGTCATAGGTTTTAAGCGGCAGTTCAGCTTCGTCCTGTAATTCCATTGTTTCAAGATCCCATGACCACAAATGCTTTGTGCATGTTAACTTGCAACCCAAAATTGTTCCAGACTCGTCTAAAGGCTCTTCCATATGCGGACAAATTGGCGGCAATGCTGTGAAACCGGCCTTATGGTGTGCAACCACAAGAGGGATTCCACCACCAACACTTGCCCAAAGTTTTTTTATCGTACCTGGTGGCACTTCACTCGTAGCACAAACTTTTATCCAGCTCATTGTAATGGTTTCCTTCCAAAATTTAGCCTAATCTTTCGCTTTGGCTTGCACCACAAGCATCCTTGGATCAACGACTAGATCGGCCAATGAGACCCTTTGTCCATACGACGGTTATCAAGCTTTGTTTCACGATTTACGAATTTTGCCACACCATCTTTGATCGTGAATTTGTCGTGATATTTGCCAACCACAAACAAACGACTTTCACCCGAATCAAGATGCGCATTGATGCCATCAAGCATATTTTGATAAACAACAACCGAACTAACAGCTTCAGCTGTTTTGCCATCATCAGCGATATCAACTGTATAAACAGATGTATGACGACGAAGCGGTGAGTGGTCTGTATTATGCTTTGGTAGCATATCCATAAGACCTTGTAGCTCTTTCTTATCGCCAGAAAAATAAATCATCTCTTTATTAATTTCTGGGCTGAACGATGTTATTGAATAGTGAAACGAATCATCACAAAGCTCGAACCAATCACTCCAATTAAGCTCATCTAAAGCTAGTGCTGCCTTGTAGATAGTTCTCTCTACCTGCTTTTCCATATCTTGTCCCATTGCATCTCCTCTCGCCATATTATGGCTCTTTGATATTGTTATTTGGTCTTAAAAGCTCCGTTAAACGAGAGCATTGAAATCATAAGTTTTTCTAAACTTAGCTTGCAATTTGTTATTTAAAATCAGGGCTTAAGCAGATCCCTAATTACACCTTTTTAGAAGTTGTCCTGATCTCTGTTTCAAAATTTATAGCCTGCCAATTATCAATCAATTGGCGAAAACGACACGTCAGAAATAAGTTCAGGATCTGGTGAAACGTTGGTATCCATACATTGTTTGGCCATCATGTAGGTAGCTGGGTCGTTGAAAACCTCAACTGCAACAAGCTGTTTTTGCCTGTAGCTCCAGAAAGAAATTCCACCCTCGCGGCTACCTAGTCTGGTGACCTGATAAACATCTTTATCTCCCACTGGAACAACGCCAACTGATTGCAGGTTGGCATCGTACTGATCCGACCAGAACCATGGTGTCTGAATTGTTGGTGGCGCAACTTGCATCAATGTCGAAGCAGCTATGGCAGCGGTTTCTTGTGCATTGTGAACTGATTCAATAGCTATTGCAGAACTGCGTTGCAAGGCAACATCGCCAATGGCCAAAACATCCGGATGGCTAGAATACATCTGGCTATCAACAAGAATGGCACCACCATCTGCACGCTGTGTTTCAATGCCCGCATCATTGGCTAATTTGCTGTCAGGCAGGACACCAATACCAACAATAAGCATGTCACCAGTTAAAACGGTTCCGTCGGCAAGCTTGACGCCACTAAATGCGCCATTGTCTTGCATAATATCTTCAACACCGATACCGGTCGATACAGTCACGCCATGGCTGGCATGAAGATCCGACAAATATTCGGCTGTAGGTTCACTAGCAACGCGCGCAAGAATTCTATCTGCAGCTTCGATAACGTTTACCTCAATACCCTTTTTCCGGAAAGACGCGGCCACTTCAAGACCAATATACCCCCCACCAATGATGATCGCTCTTTTGGCATCCTTCATCTTGTCACGAATAGCGATCGCATCTGCAGGTTGCCTGAGGATAAATGCATTTTGCATGCCCTCAGCACTAGGCAACATACGCGGCACTGCCCCACTGGCCAGAACCAGCTTGTCAAAATGAACCTGCTCGCCACCTTCCAGCAGCAAATATTTGCTATCTAAATCTATTTTTTGAACGTTGGTCTTGGTTCTAAGAGCAACATCTTGATCTTTGTACCATTTTTTCCGCTTCAAAAGAAAAACTGGATTTACCTTTTCTTCGTCATCAACCAAAAATGCTTTCGACAGTGGCGGACGCTCCATTGGCCCCCCACTTTGACGATCAAGAATGGTTATACTTCCCTCAAACCCGCTTTTACGCATCTTATCGGCAAAATTGATACCTGCGTGACTTGCCCCTACAACCACAACACTATAGCCAGTTTTATCAGAGCTTTCTTTTGAATCAGTATCAGAAACCGATGGCGCATCAGCATAAGTCTTGTTCAGATCCTCAGGATGACGCTTCATCCAGCGTCCCCACTCGTTATAATATTGCTTTAAAGACTGCTCGTCTGGAGCTTCGGATGTGCTGGCGTCATCACCACGAAGATATGAACCACCAATGGTAAATGGGCTCCAGATTGAATTATGGTGCTTTACGCGGGCATTGCGCACTTCATCGCTGTCGCTTTTGAGGCCAAGGCCACGATATTCGACCATCACTTCATCAGGACCAAGCGGCGTGATTGTGCTGACACTCAACGCTGACCCATGTAAACTGAAATTAAATCCAGGGAACAGATCAACCATAAACCATTGACCCGGCTTCATCTTTGGAAAGGTCAAAGATTCCTGACCATTGCCTTCTGCACCAAAGGTACCAGCGACGGCATGACCATATTCAAAATCAGCTTTTCTTGTTGAAGACAGCGCCGAATCACCACTTTGTCTCATAAAATCCTGATGGAACTTTATTGTTCTATCGTGGTTAAGCTTGAAATTGGTGTTCAGAATTTCCTTGTGATAGTGAAAAACCTCTAATGGCTCATCGTCGATGGCGTCGGCAAGCACTTTCAAAGGTGCGCCAACCCAATCATCAAGCGAGACTGATGGTCGGTCATTCATATTCACCCACACAAAGCCGCCATATTTTATTTCACAGCGCAACCGACGCAGGCCAGCCTCTTCTTTTGAAAAACGATCCTGATAACCTTCTTTTTCTCGCGCAACATAAACACAGTTGCCCTTCATATCGAACTGCCAAGCATGGAACATACATGTAATTCGCTTTGGATTGCCCGATGCCTGTCCTTCCAGAAACGTACCTTGTGGTCTGCGCTCAATTAACATGCCGCGATGCGGGCACACATTAAGATAGGCGTGAACCTTGTTATCGGCCGCTCTAAGGATGATGATGTTTTCGTTACCTATACTTGAGGTACGGAAATCATAAGCTTCGGGAAGCTCGGATTCGTGACAAACAGGAACCCATACATTTTTAAATATTTTTTGCTGTTCTTCAGTTGAAATTTTACTGTCCGAAAAAATCTTCTGATCAATCCAGTCGCTGTGAGGCGCTGATGAATTGTCGGCCTCTTGAGTATGATTGATTGTTGGCATGGCTTCCGCTTCCCGTTTTACTTTGTATTCAGTAAATTTTTTATAACTTTAAATTAACTGTAACAAATAAGAAAATGACAGTGTAGCCAACAATCGATTGCATTGTTCTATCACTTGATCGAAGCACCCAATAAAGATATGACTTGATAGTTGGGCGTTATAAACCTTTACTTTAATCAAGATCATGCAAATAAAAATAAAAAGCATGTTTATTGGGGAAGGATTATGGGTACTATGCCTATTATTAAAGCTAGTATAGCTGTAATATATGTGTGTGCGTTTACATCACGTCTTCCCCGTTTTTCAAAAATGGGAGGAAAGTATGACTTTCAAGCTATCTAAGACTCTTGGAGCAATTGCGGTTGGCGCAATGGCAATGTCCCCAGTAACAGGTATGGCAACTGTAGATTTCGGCAATGACGGCGAAGCAGTTGATCTCGTAATTGGATATCAGCCTTATTATACAGAATCATGGACTGGTGTTGTTAACAACGGCAAGGCATTCTGGAAGAACCACCTACCTGCTGGCTCAACCGCTGATTTTCAGGTTGGCCTTCAGGGATCAGTTATCGTGAACGCCATGGCTGGTGAAAAGCAGCACATTGGTTACATGGGTGACATGCCAGCGATTGCATCTACATTTAAAGTGATCCCAGAGCGTGGCGGCACAGACATTCGTATTGTTGCGGCTCTTGGCACTTCAATGCAGCAGTGTAACATCTTCCTCGTTCGTAACGATGCACCTGAGTTTGCTAACGGTAGAGACGCTGTAAAGTGGATGGATGGCAAAATTACATCTGCACCACACGGCGCATGTACTGACCGTTTTGCCCAGCTCGCATTTGCCGAGTCTGGCATCAAGCCAAAGAAATATCTGAACCAGAACATCGAAGTTATCACTACTAACTTCCGCGCTGGTAAGTTGGATGCAGCCGCTATCTGGGAGCCAACAGCTTCAAAGATGGTTGCTTCAGGTATCGCCCGTCGCGGCGCTTCAGGTATCGACTTTGGTGCACTTGACGGTGCTTTCATGGTTATGTTGAACGATCTGATCGAGCAACGTCCTGATGCAGTTACTGGTTGGTTGAACGCCGAGCTTGACGCGCAGATTTTCGTAGCTGATCCAGCTAACGCAGATGCTGTTGCAACAATGGCTGAGGCTCAGACTGAGCAGATCGACAAGTCAATCCTGAAAGCGTCTTTGTATGACAGCCCAATCGCTGGTTCAAACAAGCTGACTTTGGACTTTGTTATCAGTGATCGCGCACGTAACCTGATGGCTGATGCTACAGCGTTCTTGTACTCACTGAAGAAAAAGCCTGCTGCGACACCAACAATCCGCTCAGGCGGTGTTATGCCACAGTTCGCTGAAGACGTTCTTCGTGCACGCGGTATGACGTCACCAGTTGGCGTTATCAACGCTAAGTAATCTGATGCATATCTAAAAATTAAGTCACCCTGAGAATTATTTTCTCAGGGTGATTTTTATAACCCATTATATTTATTTATTTATTTACTATCGACTATTCTTTATTGATTGCATCACTTAGTTGTTAAAAAAAATCTATTACTGAATCACTTTGATTGCGCGCGCAAAAGTGCGACATTTTGTATCGAGTTTTAAGAAGAATTTAAAAATGTAATTCTGGGAGTTCACAAAAATGGCCACACAACAAGTTGTTGCAGGACGTCAACGGCGTACCGAAGCACCCAAGGGATTGGACATGGTCCAATATCGAATTGTAAAGGCGTTATCGACGCCGACACCATATCTTACGGCCATGGGTGTAGGATTGTGGCTGTTTACCTATTGGGTGCTTTGTGAAGGGCTTGAAGTATGGCGCTTTACCAAGCTGCCTGGCCCTGTTGCTATATCAAAGGACTGGTTCTCACCAGAACCATTCCAAGGTATTTCGATTTTTACCCAAGAATATTACCAGCATATCTATGTTAGCTGCCAACGTATCGCCATTGCCTTTGCGATTGCGACCGGTGTTGGCGTTCCGCTAGGTTTGTTCATGGGCTGGTCTAAAAAAGTACGCGACTACGCCTTTCCGCTTTTGGAAATCTTCCGCCCAATCCCTATTCTGGCGTGGGTACCGCTATCAATTCTGCTTTTGCCAGGATTTGAAGGCCCGGTGATTTTCCTTGCGACTTTGGCGTCTTTGTTTGTGACAACCTTGAACGCTATGCTTGGTGTGGACTCAATCGATGATGATTATTTCCGTGCCGCTGGTTGCCTTGGATCAAGCAAATGGGACGTGTTCAAAAACGTCGTTGTTCCAGGCGCGTTGCCATACATCTTTACCGGATTGCAGATTTCGATCGGTGTTGCTTGGTTTTCGCTTGTAGCCGCCGAAATGGTGTCTGGTGACCTTGGCTTGGGCTATCTTATCGTCGATGCCTACATGAACAATGTTACCGTTCCAATGGTTATCGGGATGATTACACTTGGCTTTATTGGATATGTGACATCAGTCATGGTGCGTATTGTCGGTGACAAACTCATGCAATGGCAGGTACGCGAACTAGCACAACAGGATCGCTAATAGCGCCTCGTTACCGATTTAAAAAAGGATTTTAAGGTTATGACAAAACAAAACGCTTCAAAAAAAGGTGCGGCTGCCACAAAGGGTGCTATCAGCATTCGCAACGTGACCAAAATTTATGATCCTGAAGGGGTCAATGTTAAGGCTGTCGATAATTGTTCTATGGAAATTGCCGGTGGTGAAATCTGCATGATTGTCGGTCCGTCTGGCTGTGGTAAATCTACTTTGCTGAACGCAATTGCAGGTTTCCACTCAATTACCGAAGGCCAGATCGATGTTGACGGCGAAATGCTATGTGGTCCAGGCCGTGAAAAGGCTGATCAAGGTGCTGATCGTATGGTCGTATTCCAGAATGGTGCTTTGTTTCCATGGAAAACACTGGTCGAAAATGTTGCCTACGGACCAATGGTGCAAGGTGCGCTTAACAAGGCACAGGCAATGGACAAAGCGGGTACAATGCTTGCCGAAGCTGGCCTTGGTGACGTGATTAACAAATTCCCTGGCGAAGTGTCGTCAGGCATGAGCCGACGGGCAGAAATTGTGCGTGCTTTGATTAATGATCCAAAGGTTTTGCTTCTGGATGAGCCGTATCGCGCGATGGACGCATTAACCAAGCAAATCATGCATGAATCACTGCTTGAGACCTATGACAGAACTAAGGTCACAATCTTTTTCATCACGCATGATCTTGAAGAAGCCATTTTCCTTGGTGACAAAGCGCATGTGGTAACAACACGTCCGTGTCAACTCAAGAAAACTGTCGAAGTAAATATTCCGCGTCCTCGTTCATACGAAACGCAATCATCTGAAGCTTTCCGAGCCTTGCTGAGCGAAGTGAATGAAGCGGTCCACGAAGAAGCCGTCAAAGCCTTTCAGGCTGGCGAACGCGAGATGGCTTAGGCCACAAGATCGGAAAGGTATTGAATTATGGGAAATAGTACTGTGCAAAAACGTTCTAAACTTTCGAAAATGTTGCGAAGCACTGAATTGCGTCGCGGTATCATGGCTATCTTTGTGTTTTTGGTCATTTGGCAGTTTGGTGCGCTAATTGACGATTGGACAGGTTATGACATGCTTGGTATCGGCCTTGTGCCGCCGCCAATTGATGTTCTCATCACCTGGGGTGACGTTATTCCTAATATAGGCTATTGGCAAAGCTGGGTATCTAGCTTCCAACGTGTTCTAGCTGGGTTCCTCGTGGCCATGATTGTTGGTATTCCGTTTGGACTATTGCTGGCTGTGAACAAGTATTTCCGGGGAATTTTCTTTCCTCCATTTGAAATCCTGCGTCCAATCCCACCACTAGCATGGGTGCCAGCTTCATTGATTTTCTGGCCTACAAACGAAATGTCTATTGCGTTTGTGACCTTCCTTGGCGCGTTCTTCACCATCGTGATTAACGTTCTTGGGGGAGCGCGGGCGATTGATGTGCGTTATCTGCGTGCAGCGCAATCAATGGGTGCAAGTCAGTGGCATTTGTTCTCAAGAATCATTTTGCCCGGCACATTGCCATCAATCTTTACTGGTGCTGCCGTGGGTATGGGCATCACATGGGAAGTTGTGCTTGCTGCCGAGATGATTTCAGGCGGTGGCACTCAGGGTGGCGGTGGCCTAGGCTTCTTCATCTGGAGTTCGTATATGGGCGGTTCACTTGAACATATTGTTGTCGGCATGATTTCTATCGGAATCGCGGGCTACCTCTGTTCGAGTTCAATTCGTCAGTTAGGTATTTTATTCATGCCATGGCGTCGTCTGTTCTAGACAGCGTTTGTGAAACTAGGCAACAGAACAATTTAAGGTTACAGGGAGCATACCAATGTTGACCAATCGTAATTCCATCGCCCGCGCGGCTACTGCTGGCGGCGCTACCAAAGCAAAAAAAGCGGCAAAAAAGCCAGCAACAGGTAGCACGCTCGAACTAAAAAACGTATCCAAGGCATATGGTGAAGAATGGATGTCAGATCAGATTCTTGATAATCTGAGCTTATCCATTCCGCCAGGGGAAATGACCGTTATTGTAGGTCCGTCAGGTTGTGGAAAATCAACTCTGGTTAATTTACTTGCCGGCTTTGAAGAGCCTGACTCAGGCAAGATCACAATCGATGGTGATGAAATCACTGGCCCAGGTAAAGACCGGATGGTGGTGTTTCAGGAAACCGCACTGATCCCATGGCAGACAACATTTGAAAATGTTGTCTTCGGCCCTAAATTGCGTGGTGACTCAAACACTGCTGACCTTGAAGAAGAAGCCAAAAAGCTACTTATCAAAGTTGGTCTTGGTGAATTCATGACCAAGTTCCCTCTTCAGCTTTCAGGTGGAATGCAGCGTCGCGCTGAACTGGCGCGTGCGCTTATCAACGAACCTAAAGTGATGATCATGGACGAACCATTCCGTGGTCTTGATGCAATGTCACGTAGCCTAATGCAAGAGTTCTTCCTTCAGCTTTTCGAAGAAAACCGTCGTACGAACGTGTTTGTTACATCGGAAATTGACGAAGCTATCTTCCTTGCTGACAGCCTGATTGTTCTGACCAACAAGCCTACAAAAGTTGAAAAGATCATTGATATCAAACTTCCGCGTCCGCGTAATTACAGCATGCTGACCTCTGCCGAAGCGTTTGAATATAAGCGTGAAACAATGGCTATTCTGCATGACGAAGCGATGAAGAGCTTTGCAAACACATCTAAAGGCGTAGCTTAACAGCTACGCTTCAGGGCAACGACCATGCTGGACTTTCTATTTCTGATTTCAGCTAAACCGGTCGTTGTCACCCTGGCCACTATTGGGGCCATTCTCGCAACATTTTCAGCTGCGATTGAAAAATTCATTACTGATAAAAAAGCTAGTAATGATCCTAGTCAGGTAAATACAAATCATACCGCCAAACCCGCTCATAGTGCTGGGGACACCACCGATAAAAAAGAATCTCATCTGCCTCGATCATCTTTTGGAAGTTGGCTTAACCGATTGGGATATGGCATTATGGCCATAAGTGTCGTTTTGTTTATTATCGCTGGGTTTATTGTCGATCTTCGCGGGTGAATAGACTGACTAGTAGCCATAAAGTGTCGAAGCAGGATCATCGTGTTAATTGAAGCCCAAAATCTATCAAAAGCCTATACATCTAAGCCTGCAGCAAAGAATGTTTCATTCAGTGCAACAGCTGGCTCGATTATCGGTCTTCTAGGAAGCAATGGTGCTGGAAAATCAACCATAATGCGGATGCTTGTCGGCTCGCTAACGCCGGACGCAGGACAAGCCTTTATCAATGGTTATGATATTGTAACGCAACGTCGCCAAGCACAGCATCAGCTTGGTTATCTTCCTGAATCTGCAGTTGGGTTTAATAATCTCAGCGTATATGAATTTCTAGCCTTCACCGCCGAGGCGCGAGGATTTACGGGTCATCAGAAACGCACCCTGATCAATAATGTTTTCGACCAGCTTGACCTTGGCGGTGTGCGACATAAGCTTCTAGGCACCTTGTCCAAAGGTTGGCGGCAACGAAGTTGGCTTGGGCAAGCTTTGTTACACAACCCGCCAGTACTGATCCTTGACGAGCCAACCGACGGGCTGGACCCCAATCAGAAATCACAGCTTCGCGAAAAACTAAAAATTCTTGGCAAAACCAAAACAATCCTGATGTCCACGCATATTCTCGAAGAAGCTGAAAATATGTGCGCGCGTTTGGTCGTCATGCGTGATAGCCAGCTTGTTGCTGATGGCTCAACGTCAGAATTTGTTGATAAGAATGGCCGACTTGAAACCGCAATCCACGCCTTGACTGCACCAACTAGTGATGATTTGGGCAAAGATGATGCCCGTAATGAGATTGAGTCATGAACGCTACCCAGCCAAAAACATCACAAATGACCATGATAATGGCTGCCGCTAGGCATGAATGGCGACAATTGACCTATTCGCCTTTGACAATCATTTTTCAAGTTGGATTTTTACTAACACTGGCCACAGCTATTTTTGTGAATGGCGACTTTTTCACCACCGATTTGGTGGTCATGGATTTACAATGGACGTTTCTGCCATGGATTGCCAATGTCTTTATACCTGCATTGGCAATGCGTGCCTTTCATGGTCAGAATAACGAAGGTGCAATGGAACTAACCTTGTCTTTGCCCCTATCAACGGTCAGCATCACGGTTGGCAAATGGATAACTGGTAGCTTTATCCTTTTGATCACGTTGGCAATGACCTTACCCTTTGCTTTGACCATAGCCTATCTGGGATCACCTGACTGGGGCATAGTCATCGCTGGTTATATTGGCGCCAGTTTGTTGCTGTCATCTGCCTATGCTGTTTCAATGCTGGCCGCAGCCTTGTGTAGAGAACAGATTGCCGCTTTTGTTTTAGGTCTAGGTTTTTTGCTTCTCCTGATGTTGCTTGATTCTGGGCTTGGTGAATTGACGATATTACCACCTGCTTTGCAATGGGTTGCGGATACATTGTATTTAGCCAGCCCCCGCCATTGGCTTGATGAAATGGCGGATGGACGAATTGATCTTGCTGGATTGGTCTATTTCATGGCCCTAATAGGACTCTCACTTGCCGCGACAAGTGTTTTATTGGCGCGATTTCGACGCAATGCGACGCTGAATCTTGCCAGTATCTGCGCCCGCATTAGCTTAGTTGCTGGCGGCATTATCGCGATCATGGGCTTGTCTGGCCTGCTAACAAACGTTCCTATTGCACTTGATCTGACGCAACAGAAAAGCTTTAGCCTGCATGCCGAAACAATACATATAGTCAAACAGACCAGATCAGCTTCAAAAACACCAATTGAAATCAAATTATTCTACAACAAGAATGAAACGCCTGTTCCAGCACGTATTCGACAGCATGTCCGGCGTGTTGAAAGTCTGCTTGACCAGTTCGAGAGTTATGCAGAAGGCGGTATAAAGATCAGCAAAATCACTGTTGAGCCTGATACCATAACCGAAGAAAGTGCAATTCTTGATGGTATTCAGCGGGTGCCCATGTCATCTGGTGACAGCCTATATTTTGGGGCAACCTTTCAGCTTGGCGATAGACATGCCGCCATATCTTATTTTGATGAACGCCGCGCTGAATTGCTGGAATATGATCTTGCACTCGCTGTCAGCAATCTGGCACGCAAGACAACACCCAAAATCGGTATCTTGTCATCTTTATTCATTCCACGAAATGTTAAAGAGCCACGTCCCGGCCTCGCCATACTTGAAGAACTGAAAAATCAGTTTGATATTGCCATTATCCCCTATTTTGGGGATAGCTTGCCCAATGATCTGGATGCATTACTTGTTATTGACACACCCGTTCTAAAAACGGACATGCTACGCTCGATTGACGCCCATGTGATGGCAGGCAAAGGCTTGATGGTCATGGTTGATCCGCATCAACGTCTGAACCGTGGAAATGCCAAATTAGAGTCAGCACCAATCAGCCAGACCAATATCTTTACAATAAACGATCTGCTAGCCGCCTATGGCATCCGCTTTGATCAAAGTCAGGTTATTGGCGATAACACCATGGCAGCGACTGTTGTGGGGAATGATGGCAATCAGATTAATTATCCTTATTGGCTTCGTGTAAGGCGTGATGCGATTTCTACCACCCACAGCACCACCGCCGATTTAAACGAACTGCTTTTTGCCGAAGCTGGTTATTTCACTCTGTCACGCCCTGACAATAGCGATCTGACAATATCAAGTCTGATAACCACCAGTATCGATAGTGGATCACAAGACCGCAAAGTATTTCGTACATCTGCTCCCGACCAGCTTGCTGCTAGTTTCAAGGCTGATGAAGGCGGCGCGCGATCTGTTGCCATCCACATTGCTGGCTCGTTGCCAACGGCCTTTGGTGGCGATTCTAGGGCTGTTTCTGCGTCTGTTTTTGCAATAGCTGATACGGATTGGATTTATGATCCCATGAGTTTGCAAGGGTCAGGCGAAGGCGGGGCTGAATTTTTGCGCCCTCTGAATGATAACTTTGCCTTTATGGTGAATATGGTTGAGTTTCTTGCAGGTGATAGTCGCCTGCTTGGTATCCGGTCACGCGGCAATCTGGTACGATCTTTCACGCTTGTTGAGACTATGATGCGCGATGCCCAGCAAGTGTATAAAGATACCGAAGCCAATTTCATCAACCAAATTGCCAAAGTCGAAGGTAGCATTACCGAAGTTCTGAGCATCACAGGTGCCAAATCAGTTGATGAACTTCCAACCAATTTGCAAAATCAGATACGTGACCTGCAAACCATGCTTTTGCCCCTGCGCCAGAAATTGCGGCAAATAAGGCGATCAATGCGGCAAGATGTTGAACATCTGTTCCAGCAAGCGACCATAGTCAATATTGTCGCGGGGCCGCTTCTGGCGCTTATGCTAAATCTGCTATTCTGGTACCGCCGCAAACAAAGCTAGGCAAGAAAGCGTCACGTTACTCTGTAGCCCGTGACACTATCATAACCAAAACATCAGTGGGTAAAATTCAATTAACTGCTTTACCAGCCAACCCGATCAATAATTTTCTGTGCTGTTACAGACAATCTGGCAATCTCGGACACTGATGTCTGATCTTCTTTGAACGTACCCCAGAGTTTCAAATCTTCAGGCAGTTCAAGGCTTTCATTTACAGGATATTCATAATTGATCTTGGCATAGAGACTTTGTGCCTTTTCAGATACCAGAAATTCCAGAAGTCGTTGCGCATTGGCTTTGTTTTTGGAATGGATGGCGATGCCACCACCTGAAATATTTACATGCGCCCCGCGATCATCTTCGCCCTGATTAGGAAACACAAGATTGATTGAGTCAGCCCATTCGCGATGCGCCGCATCATCGGAATTGAGCAACTTTCCGAAATAATAGTGATTCAGAATTGCGATGTCGCATTGGCCTTCAAAGATAGCTTTGACTTGGGCGCGGTCATTACCCTGTGGGCGGCGGGCAAAATTGGCAACAAGATTTCGTGCCCAGGCTTCGGCCTTTACTTCGCCATGAGCAGCAATCATCGAAGCCACCAGCGCACGGTTATATACATGCGAGCCGGGACGCGAACAAATTTTGCCCCGCCATTTTGTATCAGCCAGATCCTCAATACGAAGCACGGCACCATCAGCAACCCGAGCTTTTGACACACCGACAATCCGACTACGCTTTGACAAGCCAAACCATGTGCCATCCTTGCTTCGCAAATGCTCCGGAATCACCTGATGAAGAACATCTGATTGCACAGGTGCAAAAAGACCTTTTTCAGCATATACGCTCAGGCGGGCAATATCGACCGTTAACACAAGATCAGCCGGGCTATTGGCACCTTCTGTCGCAAGCCGTTGCGCCAAACCTTTTGATGCAAAGACGACATTGGTTTTGATACCTGTCTCAGCCGTAAACGCATCCAGAAATGGTGTGATCAAAAAAGCCTGACGATGCGAGTAGATATTCAGCTCCGATGCGTACGACGCGGCATGCCCAAAGACGATAACGCCCATCATGGCAAGCTTGATGATAAATCTTGATAAATATGTTTTCACGACGATTTTCCTTTATTATTCCTAGTCAGTAGTACCGCCCAAGCTGGCGTGATAGCGGCACCAGCATTTACTATATGGAGCCCCAGATATGAATCGATCACCCGATGACTTGTTATCGGTGTAGCGCACCCCAAGCCAACGGAAGATCCTAAATCATCTTTCACCACATTAAGAATGGTAATGAGAATGATTATTATTCTTAATTCTTAAATAATTCAAAAAGTATTGTCAATAATAAAAATGATAATGAGTCGCAATATCATTTTTATTCAGCCCATCTAGATAAACGTCATATTGATAACATAGAGGATCATCATTCATAACTCAGGCAAGGCGCAAAATGATGACACCCGCAAGAATGATTATTGTCACAACAATTTTCATCACCGTCAGCTTTTCCTTTAGCAACGTTGTGCCAAGCAACAGAGCAAAAATCACCGAGGTCTCACGCAAAGCGGATACAACGGCGATAGGCGCTGACAAACATGCCCATAACACCAACACATAGGCGATATAGGATAAATTTCCGCCAATCAGCAGGATTTTTCGGCCATCAGTTGTAATGCGGCTAAGAACACCCGGATGGAATACCCGCAGATAAATCATAAAAACGGCACCATTGATGGCCGTAACCGCACCGTAAAAACTAAGTGCACTTCCAGCATGGCGCGTGCCATACCCATCCACCAACGAATAACCCGCAATAAAGCAACCGGTAATCAGCGCCAGAACCATTCCTGTCAGCGGGGTTTGCGTACGATGAAACTGGAAAATGCCATGCAGAATAATACCGCCTGACACCATCAGAATACCGACAATCTGTTGTCCTGAGAAATCACTCTTAATCACAATCATGCTTATAAGGGTAATAAGTAATGGCGCAACACCGCGCGCAATTGGATAAATTTGCGTCAGTTCACCATGCCGATAGGCATTCATCAAAAATATCTGATAGCCAAGATGGAAAACCGCACTTGCCATCAAAAAAGGCCAACTGGAAAAGGGTGGCAAACCAACAATCATGAGTCCCACAAAAGCAAGAGGCAGATGCCCTATCATGATCGCGCCAATACCAAGCGCCTTGTCATCGCTACCACGTACTTGAAAATTCCAGAATGCATGCAAAAAGGCCGCCAGCAAAACCACGGCAATGACAGTGACTTCCATTTTGCCCACCTTTGAATGTTGAAAGACCAGAGCATCTATTCAGGTGGCAACATAGGAAAGAAGCAACCAGTCAATCTGCTATAAAACCATAGGCTATATTGGCTTTTATCGTCAATTATGCAGCTTATTTGATGTGGCAATCGCCCAATGTTACCAAACGCGCGTTCTATCTAGGCCTACCGCGTCTTTTGAAGTGTTCGTAACCGATAGGACAGGATGCGCAACACGCCACGAACGAACAGGTCTGATTGCGCTACCTTATCGTCAAATTCCTTTTTGGAAACCGCAAGTACTTCACATGCTGTCATACAACGCGCCTCACCCATGCGGAGCTCATCTTCAATAACTCCCATTTCACCAAAAATCTCATTTTCGCCAATGATGAAATTTGGTTCCTTGGTATTATTATCCGGCAGAAAAATACCCACCTCACCTTTAGTTAGAAAAAATATATCTTCCGACAAATCACCTGCCTTGAACACACTTTGCAATGCTCGTAATTCGATTTTACGCATCGTTACCTACCTTTAATTCCTAAATAGACAGCGCCATATCCTCACGCGCAAAAAACACAATCTCATTTTCATATTCAGCCTGAAACGCGTGAATGTCCGCATCAGTTCGTATGGGCGCGTGATGCGCTATCGCCAGCCTTTTGCAAGCAACGTCAGCTGCAAATTGCACCCCTTGTTCAACCGACGAATGTCCCCAGCCCCGTTTGCCTGGCAGTTCAGCATCAGTGAACATCCCGTCCCATACAACCAGATCAGCATGTGATGCAAATTCACGTAACGCCCCATGTTCGGAAGCTTCATATTCATGATCCTGAAAGAAACATAAACTGCTACCATCAGCTGTTAACCGATAACCACTGGCGCCGCCAGGATGGTTAAGCGGAATTGACGCAATCATATGTCCAGCTGGCAACAAAGCATCCAGCGCGGCAAAATCAATAAATGCAAGATGATCAAGTGCGGCGACCACATCCAGCGGAAAAAAACTTCCACCAAAATAGGTGCGCATTATATCCTTGAGACTATTCTTGTCTGTCAGCGCGCTACAGACATAAATATTCTGCCGATCACGGAACAGGTCTGGATTGAAAGCTAGGCCTTGAATATGGTCATGATGAAAATGACTATATATAATAAATACCGGCATATCTTCGCGTAGTTTGATATTACGAAAACCGCTCCCCGTATCAAAGATAATCTGACATTGCGAAGTGATAACGTCTAGCGAGGTCGTACTACCGCCAAATTCGACATAATCCTTGCCCGATACCGGCGTCGATCCGCGTACCCCAAAAAATGTAATATCCATACGACACGCTCACGACTTGCCATCTCTATAAGGCGTTGTATAGAAGGTCTCATTTTGTTCTGGCGATTGCAATAACTGTTCAGGTTTTTATGGGGATTAAAGAATATCCCATTCGGCAAAAAGCGTGGCGATTTGCGCACCATGCATATCGCGGTCGAAGCGACTTCCCTGCACATGGTGTCGTGCAAAGCTGAGTTTCAGTACCAATAGATCACGCATTTCAAAGCGCCTGATGGCGGCCGCATCAAGTCCTGTCAGCGACGCCACCACAGCCGGCGTCATGCGGTGGCATACCTTTTCAAAGACAGCATCTGATCCGCAAAAAATATCGACGGTGATCCAGAAGGGGCCAGCATTCTTTGACCGTATCTTTGTCACCAAAGAGCCAAGATTAGCCATGCCTCACCTCGGGTATTTGTGACAATTTAAGGCTAAAGGCATCCATCGGCTGATCTAGCGTCAGAACATGGTTAAGGGCAAATTCATACAACGCCCCACGATCTGAATGGGCTGGCGAATAGGGAAAGGCAAAGGTTGGTAAATCTTCCTGTTCACTCAAAGGGAAATGCAGCAAAAACGGGTTGATCAGCTTTGACAAGTCAGTTGTTATAGTCTGGTCAGAAGCTGTGATAATCAATAGAACACCCACCTCAACAGGCATGCTATCGGATGTTGGCTGGCGGTTTTCATACCTGCCAAGCGCCGCATTTACCCCGATCAAACGAAATTCCAGCGTATAATCATTAATCCCCAGATTCGTACAATCGGCAATCTTATCGTGCAAAAAGCGGGTCAGGCGTTCAATCCACAGCAGGCTATTTTTGACATAATGTGCGTCACGAATAATCGCCATCATTGTTGTTTGATAACCAGCAATATGTGCTGCCTCAAGCTTGACCGTATATGTATCTGACGGCACCCATGCTGACCCTTCAACACGCACGCGTCGGTTGCTTTGGGCACTATAGGTCGCAGCTGTCACATCAAGATGTCCACCTGGTTCATATAGAATATAGGGATCAACATTTTCATAAAGCATATGCGCCGATACCGAATGTGGCGTGCAAATCGCATCCTCGGCCATCGCCTCGACGGTAAATCCATTTTCGTCAAATTCGACAAGGATCACACCACTGCCCGGATTGGTCGAACAAAAGGCACCGCATTCGGCAATTTTCGCACCATGCCACGCACCACCAGCATTATCGCCATTCTGTATAGGCAAAGCCGAAATCACCGCCGTATCGGTGGTGCGTCCGGCCAGGACAATATCAGCCCCGCTTGCCAGGGCTACCGAAATGGCCTCAGCACCAGCCAGGGCGACAATATTGCTAAAGCCACGAATGCTATCGTCATCAATCTTGGGTGCTGGCACGAGTGGTGTCATGCGTCCAGCGACAAAGGCTTCGGCTATCTGGCTTGGCGGCTGATCTGCATAAAGCCGTGCAACAGACAAGGATTGACCAAGCTCACCTGCCAGTTCGGTGGTAATGTCATACATCCAGTCAACCGCACTATTGGTGCCACATGTGCCGCATGATCCAATCACCAGAGGCACACCAGCCTGAGCGCGGGCACGCATTAAATGACGCCATTCAGCCTTGCAAACATCACGGGCATATTTTGACGTTCCCGTCCCCAGATAATAGGGACCACTATCGGTCGAACCACCATCAATACAGATAATATCTGGGCGGGCAGCAATACCCCGCTCCAATGCCGCAACGTCAAATCCTAGTCCCAGAACACCTGATGGAACCAGCACGCGCGTTGGCATCAGATTTTATCCCCGGGTGGCTTTGGGGCTTTCAGATAGGAACGCAGAAATAGTGGCGCAATAAAACCTAAAAACGCCGCTACCCATAGGCCAATCGAAATTGGCGATGAAAACAGATAGACCCAATCACCATCCGACAGCACCATGGCGCGTCGCAGACTGACCTCCATATGGCCACCAAGCAGAATGCCAAGAATGACTGGCACAGCAGGAATTGATAATTTGCGCAAGGCATAACCAAGCAAACCAAAACCGATCATCAACAAAAGGTCAAAATGGCTTCCAGAAAGCGAGAAAATACCAACAAAGGAAATCATTGTCACTGCGGGGAGCAAGACTGCCGCCGGGACTTGCAGAATGCGACTGAACATTTTGACAAGGGGAACATTGAGAACCAGCAGAACAAAATTGGCAATCAATAGTGACGCAATCAGTCCCCAGACAACTTCTGGACGCTCGGTAAACAGCAGTGGCCCTGGCGTTATGTTCAGTGTCATCAGCAAAGCCAGCAAAACGGCGGTCGTGCCCGATCCAGGAACACCCAATGTCAGCATCGGCACCAAAGCACCACCAGCCGCCGCATTATTGCCTGCTTCGGGTGCCGCAACACCACGTGGATCACCCTTGCCAAATTTACTTTTATCGGAAGAAATGGCTTTTTCACTCATATAGGCAAGGAAACTGCCTAGTGACGCACCAGCACCTGGCAATAGACCTGCAACAAAGCCAATAATGGTCGAACGTAGCATCGTCCAGCGCGTGGCAATGATGTCACGAACAGGAATTGTAACTTTTTCAAGCTGAACACCAATCGCCGAATCCTTGCCATGGCTTTCAATAAAGACAAACACTTCGGCCACCGCAAACAACCCAACAATGGCAACCAGAAAGTCAACACCATCAAACAGATGCAGGCTGTCACCGGTAAACCGCGTCAGGCCTGTTGAGCTATCTACACCGATCATGGCAATGCCAAGACCAAGACAAACCGCAATCGCCGCCTTGGCCTGATTTTTTGACCCAATCCCGCCTAACGTGCAAAAAGCCAGCAAATACAGGGCGAAATATTCAGCTGGCCCAAACAGAAAAGCCACACGCGCCAGAATGGGGGCAAGTAGCATCAACCCGATTGTTGCTAACAAGGCACCAACAAAGGACGCAACACCAGACAGAACAAGCGCATCCCCAGCGCGGCCTTGTTTGGCCATTGGATAGCCATCTAATGTCGTCATCATTGCCGGTTCGTCACCCGGAATGTTCAGTAGGATCGAAGAAATACGTCCCCCATACATGGCGCCGTAATACACCGCCGTCATCAATACCAGCGCCTGTGTCGCATCCAGCCCAAAAGAAAATGATAGCGGAATCAAAATGGCAACGCCATTTGACGGGCCAAGCCCCGGCAAAGCACCAATCATCGTGCCTAGAATACAACCTGCCACCGCCAAAGCCAGCGTTGTTGGGGTCAGCGCAACCGAAAAACCAAGCGCAAGATTTGCAAGTAGATCCATATGCCTCTAGCTCCACAACCAACGCGGCAAGGCAAACAACCCAAGACCCAGCGCAAATTTAAAAATAATGAACAAACCACCCGACAGGCTTATGCCTATCAATGTCGCCGCAGTACGGTTTGGGACAATTTGATAGGAAAGTGCGCCAGCCGCTAATGCAGTGGGCAGCAAGAAACCAAGTGGCTTTAGGGCGTAGGCATAGAAAACCAGAACGACGACCGCAATCAAAATCCTGCCAAGCATCACCAAGCCCGGCCATTGCGGTTCAGGGTCAGGTAACACCACCATCGTCACGCCCGAAATAAAAGCAATTGCCGCAATAATATACGGAAAGGTCTTAGGGCCAACAGGATCAGCAAAAAAAGGTGACTCAAGCTGACTAGCGCCTGCAAAAAATGCAAGCGCTAGCACAGCAACAATAAGTCCGGTTATACGGTCGGACATTACTTCATGACACCCAATTCAGTTGACATAGCACGAACTTCGCCGATGACGCCGTCAACATATGACTGGAAGTCGCCGCCAACTTTATTGAACGGGGCAAGACCATTCGCCATCATGGCTTCTTTCCACTCAGCCGAGGCTCCAACCTTACGAAGCGCTTCTGTCCACTTATTGTAAGATGCGTCAGATGCCCCT
The DNA here is from genome assembly GCA_018668795.1 of Candidatus Puniceispirillum sp. Classification (GTDB taxonomy): domain Bacteria; phylum Pseudomonadota; class Alphaproteobacteria; order Puniceispirillales; family Puniceispirillaceae; genus Puniceispirillum. The sequence goes on from JABJBD010000044.1 coordinate 28,939, forward strand.
TTTGGGGTGTAAAGACCACGCCAGTTCACGGCAACCACATCGATGCCCTGCTCCTTGGCAGTTGGAATGCTCTCAAAGCCCGGAATGCGCTCATCCGTAAAGGAAGCAAGTACACGCACATCACCTGACTTGATAAAACCAACAACACCTGAAATGTCACCAGTCATTGCCGCAGTAAAGCCACCAACTGTCTGGGTGATCGCATCAGCGTCACCATCAACACCAATATATTTTACCTTTTTAATATCGGTAAAACCTTTACGCTTCAGAGCCATAAGCACTTTAAGATGGTCATAACCACCTGCGGCTGATCCACCAGCAAAAGCATGTTTTGACGGATCGGCAATAACCGCATCCAGCAGATCATTCAGATTCTTATATGGTGAGTCCTTGGCTACAACGATCACACCCGGATCAGCACCAATGGCACCAAGAAAACGAACCTGATCAGATGTCATGCCTGAATAGGCGTTCTGTGCCAGACGTGTAGCTGTTGCGGTAGATGCAGCAACAATCAGGGCATCATCCGTATTACGCTCGTTCACAACATGCGTAAAGGCGAGACCACCACCACCGCCAGCCATATTTGTTACCTGAATTGGGTCGTCAACGGCACCAATGTCATGCATAATCTTGGTAATACTACGGCAGGTAAAATCCCAACCACCACCAGGATTAGCTGGCGCAATACATTCGGCAGCGTATGACTGCCCAACAAGACCGACGCTGAATACAGCCGCCAAAGCCATTTTTGAAATTATTTTCATAAGTTATCCCTCCACTAAAAATAGCCTAATTTATTTTGACAAATTAGGACTCTTAAATACTATTCACTACGAAGCTGACATAAACCTGACACGAAACAAATTAGATTTGAAAATATTAATTGTTGAAGACACGTCAAAACTGGCAAAATCACTTGCCGATCATTTCACACTTCAAGGCCATAACGCCGACATAGTGGGAACGGTCAAACTTGCCGAAGAACTTTTATCGCTTTCGCATTACGATATCATGCTTCTTGACATTATGCTTCCCGATGGAGACGGGCGCACATTTCTGCGGTCACTGCGGTTGCAGAAAATATCAGTGCCTATCATTGTCATGACCGCGCGTTCAGAAGTATCCGACAGAGTAGATCTGCTGGATATTGGCGCTGATGATTACATCATCAAACCATTCGACTTTGCCGAGTTGGAAGCACGGTGTCGGGCAGTTCTGCGGCGACATACTGGCAGCACGCAAACACAGCTTGTCTTTGGCAATATCGCGCTTAATCCGTTGACAGCCGAATTGCAGACACCCGAAACCAACCATACCCTGCGCAACCGTGAATTGCGCTTGCTGGAAATTTTCATGAATGCACCTGATATTCTGTTCACAAAAGAGCAATTGACGGATCGTATTTTCAATATTTCCGAATCAATCAGCGAAAACACGATTGAGGTCTATATTGGCCGCATCCGCAAAAAGCTTATTGGCTGTGATGTTCACATCCAGACCATGCGCGGTATTGGTTATAAGCTGACACAATTATGAAACCATCTGGCATGAGATCAACAGACATCAAAACAACTGGCCGCAAGCCTGTTTCCCTACGCTGGCGGCTTTTGGTGCCATTGGTGGTGACCGCTATCGTTATTTCGGCTTTGCTGTTTTTCACCATGCGTAATGTGACAACACACGCTGTCCAGGCGACACAGGATGCGCTATTGGAAACTGCCGCCTTGTCGATTCTCGAACAAACGCGCACTATCGAAGATGATGTAGAGGTCGATTTACCCTATAATATTTTCACCATGCTAGGGGCAACCAGCGAAGACAAAGTCTATTACCGGATTGATCTTGATGGCACATTTCTGACTGGCTACGAAGATTTGGCTCCTAATATCATACCACCGCAGGAAGACCGACCTGTTTTCAGCACGACCGATTTCCGCAACAGCAAGCTAAGGCAAGCAACAATCCATCGCGGCTTTGTGGTGCGCGGAAAAATCAAATTTGTGCGTATCACAATCGCCCAGACACAACTATTTCAAGAAACAATTATCCGGGATATTTCGCGAAGTGCCAGCATCATTGGCATCAGCTTTTTTGGCTTTGCTATCTTCATGGCACTTTTAGTCACCACATCATTTCTGCGCCCAATCAAATTACTTGCCGACGCTGTCAGCCGACGTGGACCCAATGATTTGCGTCCTGTTAAACATCCGACACCTGAAGAATTGACGCCGCTAGTTTTATCATTGAATGGTTTTATAGCGCGCTTAAGAACAACCTTGCGACAAACCGAAACCTTTATCGCCGAAGCGGCACACCATATCCGTACCCCGCTATCACTGGTTAAATCAGAAGGCCAGCTTGCCTTGAGCAAATCAACCAATGCTCATAATCGAGAACATCTGCGCAACATCATTCAGGCAGTTGACCAAAGCAGCCGATCTGCCAGTCAGTTGTTGGACCATGCCATTGTCCTGTACCGCACCGAACAGTCCGATGAATTGCGCCTTGATCTAAGCATTGTCATAAAAAGTTTAGTGGAAAATATTCAGCCCGCAGCTAGTCTGAAAGATATTAATATTGTATCCGATTTAGACACCAATTCTTCCGTTTTCATCTTGGCTGACAGGGTGCTTGTCGAGGTGGCGCTGCGTAATATGCTTGATAATGCAATCAAATATTCACAACCCGATCAGACTATTCATGTAACGTTAGGCGTGGTCAAAAATATGGCCAAAATCAGCATAAGGGATCAGGGGCGCGGCCTTGAAGGCATCAATCAAAGAGGACTTAAACAGCGCTTTGAACGTGGCAGCAATGTCGATGATGTAATCGGCTCTGGCCTTGGACTTGCGATTGTCTGGGAAATATGCTCCGCATTGAGTGGCACATTCACTCTAAAAAACAACAAGGGGGATGGTGCATGCGCAATTCTGTATTTGCCAATCTGTTAGGTCTATCAAGTCTGTTATACTTGCTGGGCGGTGCCCAGCCAGCAAAGGCTTTTGAAATAGAGTATGAAGAGCATTTTGGTGCCGCTGATGCGGCCTCGATTGTGCGTATATTGTCATCAACCGATAGTGACCGTTTCAAGCCTGTAATTACTGGTTTCATTGCGCGTAATCCAGACCTTGGTGTGCATTATGTCACCGCGTCAACGGCTGAAATATACACAGCTATTGCTGTTGAAAAACAGCCTTTTGATCTGGTGATTTCTTCAGCTATGGATTTGCAGATGAAGCTTGCCAATGATGGCTTCACACAGGCGGTTGATACAGTTGAAACCAAAGCTGTCCCGGGATGGGCGCGCTGGCGCACCGAAGTATTCGGCTTTGCTCTTGAGCCTGTTGTTATGCTCATTTCCAAAAAGGATTTTGCAAACCTAACTGTGCCGCGCACACGTCATGAAATGCTGGCACTCATAAGAAACAATTCCAGTGTTTTTAAAGATCGGATTGGCACCTACAATCCCGAAACGTCAGGAGCTGGCTATCTATTTTCAACACAGGATGCCCGCCAGTCAGATACATTTTGGCGGTTAGCCGAGGTGATGGGGCGGTTAAATGCCAAGCTTTATTGCTGCACCAGCAAAATGATCGAAGCTGTTGATAAGGGGGATCTTGCGCTTGCTTATAACCTTCTAGGCAGTTACGCCAACGCCATTTTGCCCGCCAACAGCAATGCGCAGATCATCGCGTTTGAAGACTATACGCATATTCTTCTTCGTACGGCTATTGTACCCATAACATCACAAAGCCCAGCTGGTGGCATCCGTTTTCTGAATTTTCTGGTAAGCCCTGATGGGCAATCGATTCTTGATAGTGAAGCCAAATTGCCCGCTTTGAATAATTCAGTCATAGACAAGCTTGCCAATCGCAAACCTATCCGCCTTGACGCAGGTTTATTGGTGTTTCTTGACCGGTTGAAAAAGACGCATTTTCTGCGTGAATGGAATGCTGCATTGATCCAAAATTAGACTAATTTGCAAACCAGATGCATCGAGGACAGGCATTCTCATAGTTGACATGCCAAATCAGGACTTTAATATTAAATGTACCTTAAATAATACTTTATATAATGTTGATATTTATCGGATGAATTTTACCTTTAAAGCTTCACATAATTTGGTCAAAAATACACTCACGACGATTGGCACACATTGGTTTGGCGTTGTCATGTTGGGTTATATTGGTTTGTTCTATGTTCAATTCAATTTTATATGGCCGATTGAAAAGATTTATTTTGGTGAATTAACGGCATATGCCAGCCTGCTTTTTCTGCCGCATTCTATTAGGGTGATTTCGGCGTGGTTACTTGGCCCAAAAGCCATTTTGGCACTTTTCCCTGCCTCTGTAATAACTGGATATATTTTTGGCACTACAATTGATAATGGGCTGTTTTTTTATCTAAGTTGCCTACTTAGCTCGGCATCTGCGGTGATTGCATTTGAATTTTTAAAGTTAATGAAAATGAATGTTTATCCGACAGGTGAAATGATGACGAGCTGGCGCAACGTCATTTTCGCTGGCTGCTTGGCATCATTTTTTAATTCACTTGGCAACGCTTATTTTATGGGAATTTTTTTAAGTACCCGCGAACTATTTGAAATTATTTTTAGATTTATAATAGGTGATATTCTAGGACTACTCATTTCAATGTTTGTCCTCATCATACTATTTCGCTATGGTAGATTTTTCGAAAATAGATGAGGAGATTATAATGTCTTCACTCAGCCACTATGCAAATTTACGGCAGCTACTTGCCGAGATGGAGCATGATCTTAAGATTTCTTCACTGACAGAAATTGACAAGAAAGTTATGTCAACATTAGTGTTGCTCACTGGCGATAAAGATCAGCCTGTACATCTAGATGATATTCGTAATCACGATCTGACAAATTCTATTCCCAGCCCCACATTGTACCGGTCATTTCAAACGCTTATCAATAATGGGTTCATCCAAAAAGTCGGCTCGGTTCGTTCAGGGTTGTATCATATTGTGGCAAAGGATTTTTAGCGAAGCCCGATATATCAATTTTTGCTGTCCGTGACCAACCATGCTTGGCGCTTTAATGATAACAAATTCCGTTGAACAAGATGAAAACCTGCTTCAGCTAATGCTGGATATATAACCAAAAATGATAGCATCAAATACTGGTTTCAGGCTTTTCCAAGATATACGAAACATCCTTTTTACGTTTACTGTCGCCCTTTCAGTGGGGTGGATATTTTTGCAGATTGGTATGCCAGCACCCTATCTGATGGGGGCGTTATTCGGCGTATGGATTTCTGGAGCCGTCCTGCCCCCTTTAAGGCAATATCTGGGCGTTGCACGCTGGTTTCACGTCCCTATTGTCGTCGGGCTAGGCGTTTTAATTGGTGCCACTTTCCGACAAGAAACAATATCACAGGTAAGCGCTTGGTGGCTCACCATGACAGCTATGATAGTGGTAACAGGTATTGTTACATTGCTTGGGTATCTGTTTCTGCACAAACGACGAGGTTATGAACCGCGCCTTGCCCTTTTATGTTGCATCCCCGGTGGGCAGGTAGAGGCCATCACAATGGCGCGTGAAATGGTCGATAAAGACTATGTTGTCGCACTGTTTCATCTGGTTCGCGTTGTTATCATTTTTATTTCAACACCTTTCCTGCTAGCTGTTATCGAAGGTCATGAGGCTGTTGAACGGTCAAATACAATCTTGCAGGTGATGCCAAGCATTTTTGATCTTAATATGCACCAAATTAGTCTATTTATCGGGCTGGCTACTGTTGGTTATCTTGTGGCGCGATTATGCCGCATTCCGATGCCACATATCCTGGGGCCAATAGGCCTATCCAGCCTTGCCCATCTCACTGGCTGGGCAGAACTGCCACGCGTCAATGAATTCGTTATTCTGGCGCAGTTAGTAATTGGGGGTGCCATTGGTTCAAGACTGGCAAAAGTGCCGTTTCGTGACGTTTTCGGCTATCTGAAAGACGCAACCGTAAATGTTATGATAATCCTTAGTGGCTATGTGACTGTGGCGATCATTATTGCCCATATCAGCCATGTCAGCTTCCTTTCCATCTGGCTCGCTTTTGTGCCAGGCGGTCTATATGAAGTGACGTTGCTGGCACTTGTTTTTGGGTTTGACGTGGCTTTCGTTGCATTTCATCACACCTTAAGAACAATACTAGTCTTTATGAGTCTGCCCATATTAATCAACCGACTCAAAGGATCAAAATCCAGCTAGCCATATATCCATAAATTTCAATCAACTACCAAATAGCATTTTTGGTAAGGCTGATCGTTTAACCAGTAATGGCCTGTTCCAGATCAGCAATCAGATCATCTGTATTTTCAAGGCCAATATTTAATCTGACCAGACGGCCACCAAAATCTTGTCCTGGTCGATCAAGATCGGGATAAACAACCGCAAGACTTGTTACACCGCCCCAGCTCAGACCAATTTTGAATATGTTCAACGCGTTCAAAAAAGCCACTACCTGTTCTGGGGCAACATCGTCATTGAACAGAAATGAAAACACGCTTGCCGAGCCAGTAAAATCACGCTGCCAGTTGGCGTGTCCAGGGCAAGAGGGTAAGGCCGGATGAAATACACTGGCAATCTTCGCATGTCCAGCAAGCCATTGCGCTACCATCAATGTTGATTTTTCAAGGTGATCAAGGCGCACTGCCAATGTTTGTAAGCCGCGCAACGCCAATGAACAATCATCAGGTGACACTGCCAAGCCAAGTTGACGATAAACCGAACCAAGCGCGTTATAGGCCTGTGCATCACGAGTTGATACAGACCCTAAAAGAAGGTCGCTATGCCCCCCAACATATTTGGTCAATGCCTGAATGCTGACATCAACCTCATGCGCAAAGGCATCAAACAGCACACCTGCAGCATATGTGTTATCAAGTGCCACCGAAACATTTCGGCTATGGGCGGCGGCAACAATTGCTGGCACATCCTGAACTTCCATCGTTACCGAACCGGGGCTTTCGCACCATATAAGGGTGGTATTATCACGTATCAACGTGCTGATGTCCGCCCCAATGAGCGGATCATAGGCCTCAACATCTACGCCAAAGTCACGTAACATCCCCTCGGCCATTTCCCGATTAGGGCCATAGGCTGAAAAAGGCACAAGCGCATGGCTACCTGCTTTGCAAAACGCCATATAAACAAGCGCTATAGCCGCCTGGCCGCCTGGTACGATAAAGGTGCGATGCGCGCCCTCGATAGTGGTAATACGCGTGGCAAGCTCAAGCGTTGTTGGCGTACCGTACAGCCCATAGGAATAGCCATTCTCGGCATGTTGCCAGTCATCACTCACCTTTTCCTGACTTTCGAAAACAACCGTTGAGCCACGATAAACAGGTGTGGTCAAAGCGTTAAAGTCGTTACGTGCTTGTGGGGTTGGGTCAAGTAGCTTGGTGCGCCAGTCCATATGAATTTCCTGTCAAAGTCACCGACTATCCGGCGTTATCACTGAAACCATATGGCTATGTACACAGTAAAGTCACGCAGAAAACGCATTGCTATCAAGCGCATCAGTCGGCATGTCACACCTTGCGCAGACGCTGAACAATGCTAAAAAGGGCTATGGACAGCAAAATCAAAAAACTCGAAGAACAAACCGCCATTCTGCAAGCCGAGCTTTCGCAGATGAGTGACGAACTTTATGCGCAACAAAGAGAAATTGAGCAGTTACGCAACGCGATTGGAAATCTATCAAGCAAGCTTCAAAACGTTCCAACCGATAGCGGCATACTTAGCCCCGATGAGGATGTGCCGCCGCCACATTATTGAAATATATTTTAAATATGGATTAGCAATTGCCATAAAAGCACATCTGTCTATTGATGATGACTTTGCTATACCCCTTAGAAAACATTCCAAATGGCGCATAGCCAAGGAGCCCGTGATGAGTCCAGATCATTCTGTAACGGATAATGATTTCAAAATTGCTGAAATTCTGGCATATACAAAAACCATCGCTATGGTGGGTGCTAGCCGTAATTGGAAACGGCCTTCCTATTTTGTCATGCGCTATCTACAAAAACATGGATACCGTATCATTCCAGTAAATCCAGGTTCAGCCGGTCAGAACATTTTGGGTGAGCTTTGCTATGCCACGCTAGCAGACATTCCTGAATCAATAGATTTAGTGGATATTTTTCAACAATCCGCACGGTGTGAGTCGATTGTTAACGAAGCCATTGCGGTTGGTGCAAAAAATGTTTGGATGCAGATCGGCGTTGAAAACGTTAAAGCCGCCGCCGCCGCAGAGGCCGCTGGCATGACCGCAATTATGAACCGTTGCACCAAGATCGAACATTCACGTTTATCAGGTTTGCTGGGGTTAGGTGGTTTCTATTCAGGCTTTTTATCATCGCACCGTGCGCCAGTATCACCGCCGCCGCCGCCAGCACGAGATGGTGGCCTGTTTAAAACAAATAATCTTGATACTTTGGCTGTACATGCAGGAACACGTCCCGATCCAGCGTCTGGATCGCGCATTCAACCTATTCACCAGACAACTGCTTTTGTTTTTGATGATACAGATCACGCTAGTGGCCTCTATAATCTACAAGAGCCGGGCAATATCTATGCACGCCTTTCAAACCCGACCACTGCGGCACTTGAACAGCGCATAGCTGCACTCGATAACGCTATTGGTGCCTGTTGTGTGGCATCTGGACATGCCGCGCAAATGGTTGGTCTATTTCCATTGATGGCACCTGGCCGCAAAATCATCGCTAGCAACCGTCTTTATGGCGGATCAATCACACAATTTGGCACAACTTTTAAGAATTTTGGCTGGGACGCTACTTTTGTCGATGTACGTGATATGGATGCGGTGCGTGCCGCGGTAGCTGACGACACCGTTGCAGCCTTGTTTGCCGAAAGTCTTGCCAACCCCGATGGTAATATTTCCGATATTGAAACATTGGCTGATATTGCTCATGACGCTGGCATCCCTCTCATCATCGATAATACCATGGCGACACCTATTTTGTGCCAGCCTGGTGCCTATGGTGCTGATCTGGTGATCTATTCAACGACCAAATTTCTGTCTGGACATGGGAATGCAATGGGTGGCGCGATTGTTGACACAGGGAACTTTGACTGGCTAGGTGGACGCGGTTATCCAGCGCTGGCCGAACCAGATTCCGCCTATCACGGTATCACATTTGCCGAAACGTTTGGAAATCTGGGCTATATCACATATTGCCATGCCAATGCGCTTCGTGATTTGGGGCCAACCATGTCACCGCATAATGCCTTTCTGACATTGATGGGCATGGAAACCCTTCCGCTTCGCATGCAAAAACATATGGATAACGCCGCAACCGTGGCTAATTTCCTGAATAACCATAAAAAGGTTGAAAGCGTTTCATGGGCCGGCCTGTCCACCAGCCCTTATAACGCGTTAGCCAAAAAATATTTCAAATTCGGCTTTGGTTCGGTTTTTACAGTTTCGATCAAAGGTGACTATGAAGTAGCCAAAAATGTTGTACATCGCTGTAATCTGATTTCACATCTGGCAAATGTTGGGGACACACGAACATTGATCGTACATCCGGCTTCGACAACCCATCGCCAGCTTTCCGAAGAACAACGCCTAGCGGCAAGCGTAGGCGACAATCTGTTACGGCTTTCCATTGGCATCGAAAACGCAGAAGACATCATTGCTGATCTGGACGCGGCTTTGGCTGGAATTTAGTCTAATAAGACTAGCCTATCTGATACATATGTCTAGCTATGTCGATCTTTGACATTGATAGGCTTTGCCTTTTACCATGAATAGCAATCACCCTTCATAGGAGTCCACATTATGACCATTGAACGTATGCATACCAGCCAACGTATGAGTAAAATTGTAACGCATAACGACACTATCTATTTATGTGGTCAGGTCGGCAATCGTGGCGAATCAATCGAAGCGCAAACCACCGAAGCTTTATCACGTGTAGATGCGTTACTGGCTGAGGCAGGGAGTTCAAAGGAGCATCTTCTACAGACTGTCATATGGCTAAAATCGATGGATGATTTTGATGCCATGAACAAAGTCTGGGAAGCATGGGTTCCCGATGGCACCGCGCCAGCGCGTGCCTGTGGTCGTGTCGAAATGGCATCTGAAGAATTGCTTGTCGAAGTGACTGTTATTGCCGCCAAAACATAGTGGCCTGTCAAGTTTGAGGGCACTGGATATGACAGCGACAGACACAATGACCTTATTGGGATGCCAAATAGACATCCCAACCATGACATCATTAAGGGAACGTGATGCGCATTTGGCGGTTATGGCCGCAAAGATACGCCAGCAATTATCGCATCATCATGCTGATCTTGTCGTTTTACCTGAGCTTTCAAGCATTGATTACGCGCGCGCAACCTTTGACTGTTTAGATGAGATTGCCGAGCCACTGAATGGCGCATCTTTTGAAATATGGCGCGATGTAGCCTGTGATTATAATGTATTTATCAGCTACAGCTTTGCACGACAGGATCAGAACGGCTATTTCATTTGCGTTGCCGTTGTCAATCCAGATGGCAAATTGGTCGGGCATTATGACAAGCTTCATCTGGCACATTATGGCGCGTCGATGGAAAAGGACTATTTCAAACGCGGGTCCCATTTATTCACCTTCACGGTCAAAGAATTCTGCCTTGCACCCATCATCTGCTACGACATTCGTATGCCCGAACTGACGCGAACTTTGGTGGTGAATCATGGAGTTGATGTCATCTTGCATAGTGGTGCCTATTTCCGTGATCCGTCATTTCAATCTTGGCATGCCTTTGCGACAACGCGCGCCCTTGAAAATCAGGTATTTTTTATGTCGCTTAATCGCGCAGGCAAAGACTATGGTAATTCGCTTTTCTGCTGGCCATGGATGGATGACACCATCACACCTATTCGTTTTGCGGAAATACAGGAAGATTTTAGATTTGTAACCATCAATAAAGGCATGATGCATGATGCGCGCCGCGAATATGCATTCCTCAAAGACCGCCTTGATGATTATGGTCTGGCGCTGACATCAAATTAGGCACCTAATGCTAAGCACTTTTTTTCACAATATCACTAGCACAATCATCGAACGTAGTTTGAATAAGGCTTATGCCGAACGGCTGGAAGAACGCGGCAGTACACCTCAGGGCGTGTTCTGGAATTCACGGCAAAACCAGATGGTTCGCTTTGCCGCACTTTTATCACGCGTGACAGGCCATGTTGCCTGGACAAAGCCAAAACCCCGCACCCTTAGCATCGCTGATATCGGTTGCGGATACGGAGCCATGCTGGAATTCATTCGCGCACGCCCCCAATTTACCCATCTGCGCTATATGGGGCTGGATATAAACCCAGCGATGATCGCCGCATGTCAGGATAATTTCCCGACCGCAGCGCATTTGTTCAAAATTGGCAAAAAGCCTGTTTCACCTGTCGATTTCAGTGTGTTTTCGGGCACCTTTAATCTATGCCATATCGACGATACCAAACGCTGGGAAGCCTATATGTTTGCCTGTCTGGATTCCTGCTGGCAGAACAGCCGCATGGGCATGGCACTTAATCTTTTATGCGCGCCTGAAACAAAAATCAGCAATCAGATTTTTTACGTGAACCGCGCTGATTTTATTGCCAAGGCAAGCGCCCGTTTTGGCGCCACCCATGCCATCGCCACCCGCGAGGTTAAAGATGATTATACCTTTTTAATCACGCGGAAATGATAGACAAGCCAATCAGGTGCCTGTCCGTTTCAACACTTTGCCAACGCGTGCGCCTGATGCGCCACCGTTTTGCCACGCGATCTGGCCATTGACGATAACCGTCTCAATTCCCAACGCATATTGCTTTGGCTTTTCATAGGTGGCTTTATCAATCACTGTATCCGCATTAAAAATTGTGATGTCGGCATAATAACCTTGTCGGATCAGGCCACGGTCTTTGAGCATGAAGTTGCCCGCCGACAGGCCCGTCATACGATGCACCGCCTCATTTAAAGGCATAAGCTTTTTTTCGCGTACATAATGCCCAAGCACCCGTGGAAATGTGCCCCATAATCGGGGATGCGGATGTGCATCCTCAGGCAAGCCATCCGATCCGATCATCGCATTTTCCGATGTCATGATCCGGTCAATATCAGCTTCATCCATCATGAAATAAATAGCCCCGCCCGGCATCAGCTTTTCCATCGCCTCTAGCGGGCTGATGCCAAGTTCATCTGCAATATCGTCAAGATCACGACCAGACATTTCAGGATGTGGATCCGACCATGTCACCATCGTACGTAACGCACCCATGACATTGGTTTTGTTCAACACAGTCGAACAGGCGTCATAGGGATAAATATCCAGCGCCACCGGCTGGGTTTTACGCGCCGCAGCCATGATTTTCAGCGTTTCGGCGCTACGCCCAAAATTCTGCTTTCCTTGGCATTTATGATGCGAAATTATCACTGGCACATTTGCCCTAGCGCCAATCTGTATGGATTCTTCAACGCTTTCGACAACGTGGTCAGCTTCGTCACGCATATGCGTTGTATAGATGCCATCATAATCTGCCAGAACGCTGGCCAACGCGACAACCTCTTCGGTGGGTGCCGCATGCGCTGGATCATAGAACAGCCCTGTTGACAGGCCAATGGAGCCATCCCGCATCGCCTGTTCAAGCTGGCCTTTCATATAGTCAATTTCATCAGACGTTGCCGCACGATCAAGATCATCGCCCATCGCATTCATTCGCAATGTGGTATGCCCCGTCAGAAACGCACTATTGACCGATGGCTGGGCGGCATCGACCTTGGCCATATAGCTAGCAAGATCAGGCGCGACAAATTCTTCTGATTTGAACACCAGACGAAGCAAGCCGTGGGGCTCTCTATTCAGATCATAGGGCGCACCGCTGATACCGCAATTACCACAAATCACCGTTGTCACACCCTGACTAAGCTTAGCTTCCATATCTGGGCGAATAATCAGCGCGGCATCATCATGCGTATGCACATCAATGAAACCGGGCGCGACCACCAAACCAGTTGCATCAGTCACCTGCCTGGCATCGATATGAGACAGATCACCAATAGCCACAATCCGGTCATTCAAAATGCCAATATCGGCCTTGATACCTGCATTACCAGTCCCATCAATCACCAGTCCGTTGCGAATAATGTGATCTGGAACATTGTGATCTGGGATATTGTCTTTTGGCATCTGTTTTCCTGCATGACGATCTAAATAGGCATTTTGACATGGCAAGCCAGTTTCAAACCAGCCTACCTGATAAATATGCTAACGTTTGATGCAACAAAGCTAAAGTGCGTTTTATGCATAGAAAAAAGTTTGGACTTGAACACCCTCACGTTAATTTTACTCGCAATTTAAATGTATAAGAGGCTAAAAGTATCTGTTTTAATAAGATTTTTTATATTGAAGCAGATGACAATCAAGAAATTCAGTGGAAATTTTGTGGTTCTCATGCACATATATTCTCTGCCCATGAAGATCGATTAAATTTTTTATTAAAAATTGTTTGGGGTCTATATAATAAGTTAAAGCATCAAATTGCTCATGATGGTTTGGACATAAGCAAAGCATATTTTGAATAATATCAGGACCATTATGAGGATAACCTAACGCTTTTATATGGGCACCAATTGCTATTGGCCCAAAAGGAGAATCAAGCTTCACACCACATACCTGACAAGTGTGGTCATACATAGTTTTAAGTTTTTCGCTCAACTTAACGTCACGTTTCAATCGGGACACCAAGGATAAATTGCGATCAACTTTTTGATATATGTTCTTAAAAGTTCCCTCTAACTATTCTTCTACATCTTCCCAACTTTGTTGACTTGCTAGATGGAATCGGCAAATTAAAAAATTGCTTGAGCCTCTAACTCTTTCGTATTTTTTAACATAATAGAGACCATCATATCGGTATCCGCTTTCAGGACCGCCTTCAATTTGATGTCCGCGAGTAACCCTAACAGGCAAGTTATATTCGCAACTCAATTTAAGGCCTTTGTTCCCTCTTATAAATTCTTGATCGGCTACTTGATGGCCGGTATATGGATCTCGTCCACCTTGACCGGTAAATAAAATATAATCCAACTCATCGACATCATCTTCGTAACCACCAGAAAGCACGATTGAATAAGCACCCTCCGCCGCACCCCAAATACTTGCTTGTGATGGAGTATGGACACCAGCTTCAGCTAGTGCTGCTCTTGAATCAAAAATTTGCCCTATACTGACACCTTCTACATGTCCGAACATATATTACCAATGAGTAGTTGTTGCACCGAGTAATATTGTACTCTAATTAAGAAACATCGACACTTGATTCCACCAAACCAAAAAACAGGGACTTGCGCCCCTGCTTTTCTGTCGTGTCAGACGCACCCATAATCGCAGTGCGCGGTAATTATCTTTATCCGGGGGCGATACCCTATTGCTGGACAATCCGTCCTTCGGTGAACGGCTTATATGGGGCATGAGTCGCCATATAGGCTGCGACCACATCGGCTAGATCAGGACCATAATCATAGACATCCTGTGCCGCGCGGAACATTTTATAACCATCGCCGCCGCCGCGGACATAATTGTTTGACACAACGTAATAGAGCGCATCTTTATCGATGCTTTCCCAACCACCATCAGCCTTTACCATCACCGACGTTATGCGGCCTTCATTCGGAGCAACCGACGCATCAAAGGTGAATTTCATGCCCGCCACCTGTGGAAAACGGCCTTTCACATCTTCAATCTGGCTGACACCATTTTCCAATGCCGCAACCAGCGTGGCGCCTGTTACCTTAAATGTCGATAATGTGTTCTGGAACGGTAATACCGAATAAACTTCACCCATGCTGACGTCACCAGCATCGATTGAGGCACGCAGACCGCCCGAATTCTGAATTGCGATTGTCACGCCCTGATCGGCGACTTCTGCCAGCATCGCATCGGCAACAAGGTTACCCATCGCGCATTCCTGAACGCGGCAAACATCTCGGTCGCCAATAATCTTTGCATCCGCACTAGCAACGATTTTCTGTTCGATTTCCACCAACGGCTTAGCCAGTGTGGCAATGCGCGTCTTAGTCGGTGCGTCTTCCTGCACCTCCTTATCAAGGGTCAGAGGCTCACCCGAGGCAGATTTAATCTTGCCAGCATCGTCAAATATCACATTCAATTCGCCCAAAAACTTGCCATAAGCATAGGCCTGTACAATCGCCGTATCACCTACCATTGTCGGATAAGGTCCCGTAGCGCGGTCACTGACATTTGATAAATATGTGTTTGAATGTCCCCCAACAATCACATCAACGCCTGTCGTACGCGCGGCTACATGCTGGTCAACCATATAGCTTGAATGGGACAACACAATAATCTTGTTGATACCATTGGCGGTCAGCTTATCTACTTCCTGCTGTACGGCCTTGGCCGGATCGGTGAAGGTGATATTGTTGCCTGGGCTGGCCAGCTCATGCGTGTCGATCGGGGTCAGACCAATCAGACCAAGCTTTTCACCACCACGTTCAATTACCACCGACTTAGGCAAAGATGAAGCCAGAAGCGGCTCACGCGTAATATCGGCATTCGACATCAATACCGGAAATTTCACATTATCGATAAATTCACGTAGCACTTTGGGGCCATCATCAAATTCATGATTGCCAACTGTCATCGCGTCATATCCAAGCTTATTCATCATCTCGGCGGCGACTTTGCCTTTATAATAGGTATAGAATAGCGAACCCTGGAACTGGTCACCACCATCTACAAGAATAGAGTTGCCAGCACGTGCTCTGGCATCTGAAACAGCGCTTACCAGACGGGCAGACCCACCAAAGCATTTGCCTTCGGCGTTTGCGTCTGCACCACAAGCATTGTCATATTTGCTTATCGGCTGAAACCGCGCATGGAAATCGTTGGTATGCAGGATGGTCAGCGAATAATCTGCCATCGCGGCGGTTACAGTCATTATACCTGCAATTGCAGTCAGTCCCGCAGTAGCGATCGATTTTGATGTTAAAAAATACATTGTAAATGTCCTATAGTAAGTAACGTGATCGAAAGACAATAGCCCTTAGATATTGCAATATTGTGTCACGGCATCGCCTCTTTAGCAAAGCTGTTTATTGGCTATCTGCTTGGCACAAGCCCTCTTGATCTTATATTCAGGACATCACCTAGAACCATCTGAGCATGCCGACAATGCCAGCCGTAGCATAGAAAAACTGCAGAAACAAAATGCCTCTATGCTTGCCAGCATATGCCCAAAGTCCAATTGAAATTGCGGACACAAATAACAGCGTGAAGCCAACAAATTCTGCACCTATATTAAGGGCTACCAACATCGAATAGATAATCGCGGTAATTACGCCAAACCATTCAAGATATTTTGGGTTTTTAAACATTATAGCCTCACCTATTGTTGTTATCTCTCTAGATATAATAGTGTAAATCGACATGTCTATTGATATAGAAACTCACAACGCTGTTAAACTCAGCTGAATCATGACCGTTATCTCCACACAGCGCCTCGTTTTGCGCAAGCCAGCACATAGTGACAAACATGCTCTTATTGAACAAATCGGCACATGGGACGTTGCCAAATGGCTCACGCGGGTTCCCTACCCTTATACAGAAAGTCACGCCGATGAATTTCTGCACATGACAAAAGATCACCCCTTCAATCTTAGTATTTTCAGGCATCATACGTTAATTGGCGGTGTGCTACTGGCCGAGGATACCGCCGAGCAATCTTATGAATTGGGCTATTGGCTTGGCGCGTCACATTGGGGGCATGGCTATGTGATCGAAGCTGCACATGCCTTTCTTAACGTTGTAAAATGCACATATGACGCCAAGCATATCAAAGCCAGCTATATCAACGGCAATGATGCATCAGCGCACGTCCTGGGAAAACTTGGCTTCAAAGAAACAGGTAACGAAGACACCTACTGCTTGCCACGCAAAAAGATGGTGACATGCACAACGCTCAAGCTTGTAACCTAGCGCGTGTTTCATGCCTGACTGGAAGCAAGGCACGTCATCCTCAGGCAATCTGCGGCTCAAATCAATGTGATTTCAGATCCTGTTCAATATCTTCATGATCGCCTACAACGATATGATGTTTGCTTTTAACAACATACCGTTCAAGCAAGGGCACAAAGGCAAGCGGGATTATACCGCCAACAACGATACCAACAACCATGCTACGAACATGCGGATCAATATAGCTAGCGATCAGATCAGCAATGATATGTGATAAAGCGGCGCCAAAAACACCCGCAATATATCCATTAGACGCTATTTTGATAAAACGGTTAATGCTCCATCCCGAATAATAGCCAATCAGCATGATTCCAACATGGACAAAGCCAAACACAAAGCCTCGTAGATTTGCATTTTCGGCAAAAAGATAATGCTCTAAAATATGTTCCATTCTTAACGACACTCCGCACAGATAACAGGTATTTCAACATGGGAGTTTGCAGGAATGGTCATGCCAATGGCTGCCGAACCTTTATTCAGATCTAGTCCCATACGTTCATTACAACTTTCAATAACAGTTTCGCATTGCGTACACACATTCATGATATGCGTATGCGCCTCATCTGGGTCCTGACAGATTCGGAATTTATTCAATGAGGCAATCTTATGCACAACGCCAATATTGCACCAGAAATCAAGCACACGATAAATGGTCGCAATATTGAAGGCCTTGCCTCCAGCGCTTAAATAGGACTGCAATTCATAAGCCGTAACCGGTTTCTCATGAGACGCGATCATTTCAAAAATGACCAATCTGCTTGGCGTAAGCGCGGCACCAGCACTCATACAGCTTTTCAGCGCAATGTCTTTGACTTGGTGTTTCATAAGAACCTTTCGATGCTTATTCATACATGAAGTTTACAGTATTATCAATATTTTCATCAATGCAATAATATTGCATTGTCCGCTTTTTTGAAAATTATCTACGGCGCAATAAACGTCCATCCAGCACAACCATGCCGACGCTCACTATGAGCAGGCCAGCTAGCTCATTCACGCCTATCACTTCATCAAGCACCAATATTTCAAGCAGAATAGCTGATGGCGGAACAATGATCGTACAAATCAGCAAATTACCCGCACCTGTCGTCTCCAGAATTTTGAAATATAAGAGATAAGCGAGCACCGAACATATGACAGCAAATTGCAATGCTAACGAAAACACATAAAAATCAATTGGCGTGAACGCAAAACTATCCGTCAGAAATAGCAAGGGAATCATCATGACCGCGCTGGCCACAAGCATGCCTGTGGCAGACACCAATGACGGTAGATTCTGCATCTTTAGCTTGGCCCAGACACCTGCAAAAGCATAAGAAACTGTCGCCATTAAAATCAAATATACGCCAATATTGTTTTTGGAAAACTGAAATATAGTGCCGGGGCCAACCGCAATGGCAACGCCAGCCACACCAATTATCACCCCACCAATTCGATTCCACGTAAGACGTTCCTGAGGAATGAAAAGTGCAGCCAGTAAGATAGAAAAAAATGCCGTGGATGCATTAATGATTGATGCAAATCCGCCTGTAGTGGTTTGTTGCCCCCACACAATCAGGCTAAAGGGAATAACATTATTCAACGCCGCCATTACGCTGATGTTGAATATATCGTTACCTGTCAGCTTTATTGGCGCGCGTTTTTTCAAACATATCAAGAGCAGGATCAAGCCCGCCAAACTAACACGCAAAAACACGATCATAAGTGGGTTTAAATAGCCTAGGAGAATTTCGGCATAAAGAAAGCTACTTCCCCATAAAAAGCCAAGAACGACAATGCGAAGCCAGTCTTTATTTGTCATGAGAAAATCCAAACATATGTAATGAGCCGATACAAGCTTTTGATACTTAGCTCCGAATTCATGTAATCATGCAAAATATGACAATTAAAAACTCATAAATGTTGAAAATTAACGAATTTGGTACATTTTCTTTAGCGCATTGTCGCCTTTTGCATTATTTTTAAAATCTGTAGATATAGTGAGTCATACTGGAAATCAAAATCATGGTGGCTAGTAAGGAAATAGTTGAATATATTGATCTTATTAGATCGCTGGATAGCTTGAATATTCGTCTTGGAATAAAGCATCTAACAGCATCAGAAACAGCCATCTTGCTGGCCATTGCCAATAACGAATTAACAAATAATTCTCACACATCCTTAGCTGATTTAACGTTATCAAAAACTGATATACGATTAATCCCACGTGCAACTTTGTTTCGCTGTCTTCGCACCTTGACCGAAAAGTCACTCATAAAACATGTTGGCAATAAACGATCTGGCGAATATTGCCTAGCCTAGGCGCTTTAGACTCTATGCTATTTGGCAATGCGGTAGCCGCTTAAACCGATAATCGGCAAAGCGTGTATAGGCAAAACGGGCTACATGTTTAATCCCGGGCAGTGACACTAACGCTGCCAGCAAACGCCACCGTGGTAAATGACGCCAGATTAAAATAAACGCATCAACACCAATATGCATATTGCCCATGCTGTCTTTGGCATGTAAACGGCGCAATGCATCGGCTTGTTCAACGTCAAGCGGCACCAATGGGGACGGATCAGTTGCAATATCATGCCAGACGAAAACATCTGCTGGGGCTATGTGCTGATAATACAGGATTTCTTTGCTACAAAGCCCACATTTTCCATCAAAATAGATTTGGATCATTTTTTGCATGCACCATGACTGAGTGATGACCTACAGATATGACGCAGGCGGCAAAATTCAATGTCTCTTAATAATCTTATCTGATTACCATAGACTATTTTTGTGCAGAACGACCAATTAAAGACAGGAGATATTATGACATTTGAAAGCCGCCGCGCCACCGACGCTTTGTTGCCTGATGCTGATTTTGATGACACAACCAGTGATCAGGCTACGCAAGAATCTGCGCTTATGGAAGCATTGATGGATTTGCTAAAAAAATTCCCTGACTATACGCCACCGCGTGTTCGTCTTGACGGTGACATTGTCATACCACTTGATGTGGATCTAAAGAAAAACCGACAACGTGCCAAAAATCTGGCTGATGCCATGAGCGAGTGGATGAGCCGTGATCTGGGACCGCGCAGAAGCCGTACATGGGTTGAATAACCAGACAAGATTATGAAATTAGCGTTTCATTCTGTGTATTAATTTATTGTAATATGCTATTTTCAAATATTGCCGAACGCACCTGAATAATGTCGTGCTTGGCATGACTAACATCAACTTATATGGGGACAGGCTTATGAGCCCAACATCACGCAAATACCAGTCTCGTCCGTTCAAAAAAGGCGACGTGATTTATAGCGTAGGTGATGCGGGAGACGAATTATATCTCATCCATAGCGGCAATGTGGAAATTGTCAGCAAAAACGGATTACAGCTATCCATTCTTGGACCTGGTGAAATTTTTGGGGAAAGCGCTCCTGTTACCAACTCGGCGCGGTCAGCAACCGTCGTTGCCAAGACCAATTGTATTATAAATATCATTGCCAGCGCGCAAATTCGTCAAAAACTAAAGGATAGTGACCCAGTTATCATTGCTATCATACGAAGCCTTTCGCTTCGCTTGAAAGATACAAATATTCTTACCGAAAAATACTGGAACGAGTTAAATATTTATAAAAGTCTCGAATAGGCTAAAGCCTGAAACCTACTTCTTTTTAAAGGCTTCGTCATACATGTCGTAAAACGCCATGCACATAACCGCAATCGCAATAACCCAGAATGGAAGCCCACCATAAAATCCGGCAAAACCCGAACTTATGCTTTCGGCAAGACCAAACACAAAGGTCATAACCAGCGCGGTTGCAATAAAAGCTGATATCAATTTGGTTGTTCTCGAAATCATTTATTTACTCCCTTAGTCATTTTCACTGGCGTCTTCATCTTCGTCAAGTGGCGCAGATAATTTGTTTAACATCCAGCGCGCTGAACGCATAAGACGGTCATCTTCTTCACGATTGCCAACAAGTTGCACACCTATCGGCATATTCTCAACAGAACCTAAAATAGGCAAGGTAAGGCATGGCAGACCGCATAACGTCCAATAGGTACAAAAGATCGGGTCGCCGGTACCTGCATCAAACTTGGTTGCCTGACCCGTTGAACTTGGCGTCAGGATCGCGTCATAATCTTTGAAAAATGAAGTGAAATACCCCATCATCGCCATACGAAATTCGATTGCTTCCTGATAATCTTCGGTACTGATTTTTGCACCACGGCGTAGCATATCGGCAAACTTGTCAAAAAGCTGATCTTCATGATCACGAAGTGCCCAGTCAAGATTACGTGAAATTTCATAATCCTGAATGATTTTGTGTGCTTCAGGCATGTCCTTGAAAGACTGCGCAGCGTCAATTCTCTCAATTTGTCCACCAAGGGCGTCGATAACTTCGTCCATCCCTTCACGGGCACCATCGTCAAGCTTTCCGAAATATGGCATTTCAAGCCAGACAAAATTAGGTTCGATCGGGGCGTCAGCTTGGGCACCAGACAACATTTGAGGGCGTGGTCGAGGATATGATGCATTATCGGCAGGCTCGTATATTGCCAGAACATCAGCAAGCAAGGCAGCATCTTCAAGATATAGCGAAAACACGCCCAATTGATCCAACGTTTGTGATGTTTGCAGAACACCTGTACGCGGCAAAATACCCGACGTTGGTTTGAACCCATAAACTCCACAAAAAGACGCTGGTCTGATAACTGAACCATTCGTTTGTGAACCAATCGCAATTGGCACATGCCCAGCCGCGACAGCAACTGCCGAACCAGATGACGACCCTCCGGGCGAAAAGTCCAGATTATGGGGGTTGCGCGTTTCTGATGGATCAAGAAAGGCAAATGGCGTTGTAACCGTTTTGCCTATGATGATCGCACCCGCATCCATAAGTTGTGCAATAATACGGGCATCTTTCACTGGCTGGCGGCCAGCCATAACTGGTGTGCCAAATTCGGTTGGGAACCCGATTGTATCGACAATGTCCTTGACCCCGACAGGCACACCATGCAACGCGCCCATAGGGCGGCCCGATAAGCGGATAGCATCCATCTCGCTGGCTCGTGCCAGTGCGGCATCGCGGTCAATATGCGCCCATGCCTTTAGCTGGTCATTTTCCTCTTCAATCTTGTCAAAACAGGCTGTAACAAGCTGGACTGATGTTACCTGCCCGTCACGCACCATGCGTACCATTTCCAAAGCAGATGTCATACCGTTTCCATTTCTAAAAAAACGAACCTATACCAGCTTTATTGAACATATACACCGAACAGATAGTCCGGAAGCCATAGGGCGATACCCGGGAATTGATAGAGCAAGACCATCGAGAAGATAACGATTGCCAGATAAGGCAGGATGCCTTTGAAAATATCCATCAGCTCGATCTGATTTTTCAGAACGCCTTTCAGATAATAGGCCGACATCGCCATTGGCGGCGTCAGGAAGGACGTCTGCAAATTAAGCGCCACAAGCATCGCAAAGAAATAAGGATTAACACCAAAATTATCCAGCATCGGCAGGAAGATCGGTACAAAAATAATCAAAATCTCGGACCATTCGAGTGGCCAACCAAGTACAAAGATGATGATCTGCACAAGCACCAGGAACTGCCACGGTTCCAGATCAAATGACAGCACCCAATGTTCGATCACATCATGGCCACCAAGATATGAGAACACCGACGCAAATGTCCACGAACCGATAAACAGCCAGCATACCATAGCTGTGGCCTTTGCCGTCAGAAACACAGACTCCTTAACCTTTTCCCAGCTGAGCGAACGATATAGAAGCGCAAGAAACAGACCGCCAAGCGCACCCATAGCAGCCGCTTCGGCAGGCGTTGCGAGACCACCTAGAATTGACCCAAGCACCGTACCGATTAATGCTGTCAACGGCACGAAAGATACCATCAAGTCCCAATAGATCTTGCGCGCAGGCGGAACGTCCTCATCGCGTGGCTTTGGCGCCAGACTTGGTTGCGACATCACCCGGACAATCACATAAACGATATAGAGACCCGCAAGCAAAAGACCCGGGAACATAGCCGCAGCATAGAGACGTAAAGGCGATAGTTCGGCAATTGCAGCATATACAATCAGCATGATCGATGGCGGAATAAGAATACCCAGCGTACCACCCGCACAGATCACCCCTGAGGCAAACTTCTTGTCATATCCGGCAGTTGCCATCGCCGGAAAGGCGAGAAGTCCCATCAAGGTTACCACCGCACCAACGATACCTGACGCGGTTGAAAATACCGCACATGTAATAAGAGCCGCAATCGCCATTGAACCCGGCAAATTCCGAGCGGCCATCTGTAGTGAATAGAATAATCTGTTCACAATATTCGCACGTTCGACCACATAGCCCATGAACAGGAACAGAGGTATAGCAACAAGCGTATCATTTTCCATGACCGAATAGGTATTCTGGTTCAGCAGATAGAAAATATTGTTGCTGAACAGATCACCAAACGTTTCGATACCGCCCTGATAATAGGCGTAGTAACCAAAACCAACACCCATGGCCAACAAGGTGAACGCAATCGGAAAACCAAGTAGTACCAACAGAATAAACAGGCACAACATTAAAATGGCAACTTGTGGATCGGTCATTTCTAGTTAACTTTCAAATAATTGTGCCATTCAGGCAAAATGTAACGTGACTGACACTAACGTAATCTACTAGTTAGATTGTTCCATCAGCATGTCTTCGGTTTCCTTGACATCAGCAAGACGGTCCATCCAGACACCCGATTGCATCGCCCGCCAGCATCGCGCCAATTCGGCGAATCCCTGCAAAATTAAGAGAAAACCAGCCAGCGGAATCAAAGTCTTGAAAAAGTAAATCTGGATGCGAGCAGGTGAATTCCAACTCACTTCCTTGTAGCGCCAGCTATCAGCAGCAATTTCCCAACCGAACCAAAACAGTGCCAGGATACCGGGGAAGAAAAACAGCAGATAAAGGATAAAATCGACCCGTGCCTGCCATCTGACCGAAAATAACCTGTACAAAACATCACCGCGAACATGCGTATCTTGTGCCAGGGCATAGGGACCAGCCATAAGGAATAACG
>JABJBD010000064.1 GCA_018668795.1 Candidatus Puniceispirillum sp.
AAAAGGATGTGCACCCATCGTTGTTACAGCTGACTCGGTCGCCATGCGGGTATGGCCGATGCCATGCGAACCAGACATTTTGCCAATTTGAAAGCGTTTGGCCACATCACGCGGCAGGCCAACCTCCTTATATATTTCGATTGTGTCACCCGCGCTCATGATTCGTATGGCTGAATTGATCGTGGCAAGTTCATTTCGAGCCGCCACCATATATGTGGCGGGCATATGCAAGACTGCATGCGTGTCTTTGGCTACCAAGGAAACAGTGCATCCAAGTGCTTTTGAAAGATCATTGGCCAAAGTTGCAAAATCTGCGACTGGATTATCTGACTGAATCGTTAGCTTGCCTTGTTTGCTATTGTTTTGACCGTAGATAGCAATACCAGCACTGTCGGGGCCACGGTCAGTCATTGTGACCAGCATATCGGTAAGCATGGTTCCAAGATCAGATTCAAGGTTTTTGTCTTTGAGAAAAAGACCAACAATTCCACACATGCGAGCACTCCATTTCAACATGAAAATATGAACAGTAAAAAAAACTATATTCAACTATGGTGAAACTAATTTTCATTTAAATAAAATTCTGCCTATTTTTTACAAATTCGAGTACAATTAAATATATTAGAATTTTTATTTATAAGAAACTTTTTTTCTTTATATGCATAAAATGCTAGCCTTTGAAGGCTAATTGTTGAAAGTTATATTGCGTTGTTGCGCGCAAGATACGCGCCATCATCTTAGAGTTTACATGCTCCGATTGTTCAAGATCTTACATATGACTGTAATTTATCTGAGCAACCATTTTTGGAAGGAGATTAGACATGACTGCATCCTGGAGATTTTCTGCATTAGCAGATAGGCATCGGGCCATGGGCTCAGATTTAGAAGATTGGAGCGGTATGGGTACCGCTTGGTCCTATGAAAAAGATCAGGAAGAGGAATATCTGGCAATCCGCACTAAGGCTGGTTTTATGGACGTTTCGGGACTTAAAAAAGTCCATGTAAATGGTCCTCATGCTAGTCACGTGATTGATCGGGCTGTTACGCGCAATATTGAAAAACTCCGTCCCGGACGTTCGACATATGCCTGTATGCTGAATGATGAAGGAAAATTTATTGACGATTGTGTGATTTACCGAATGGGCCCAAATAGTTTTATGGTTGTGCATGGATCAGGGCAGGGGCATGAACAGCTGACAATGGCGGCAACTGGCCGTGACGTGTCGCTACGTTTTGATGATAATTTGCACGATATTTCATTACAAGGACCGCTGGCTGTCGCGTTTCTTGACAAGCATGTGGAAAATATCCGCCAGTTGAACTATTTCCACCAAATGCAAACCACGCTGTTTGATTGTCCGGTTATGATTTCGCGTACTGGATATACCGGTGAACGCGGCTATGAATTGTTTTGCCGCGGTCAGGATGCAGCAAAGATATGGGATACGCTGGTTGAGCAGGGCGCCCCAATGGGCATCATCCCTACACGCTTTACGACGCTTGATCTGCTTCGCGCCGAAAGTTATCTGCTGTTCTTTCCTTATGATAACTCGGACATGTATCCGTTTGAGAATGAAAAACATGGCGACACGCTCTGGGAACTGGGGCTTGATTTCACCGTTTCAAAAGGAAAAACGGGGTTCCGTGGATGTGAGGAACATTTGCGCTTGAAAGGCAAAGAACGTTTCAAGATTTACGGCGTTCTTCTTGACGGAACCGAACCGGCAGATGAGGGTGCGCCTTTGATGAAGGATGAAAAGCAGGTTGGTGTAGTTACTGTCGGTATGTATTCAACATTGAATAAGCATAATGTTGGTATTGCACGCATGCCTGTTGATTGTGCTGTTGATGGCGTTGCCTTGAGCGTCAAAAACGCTTCTGGGGATATTGCTTGTCAAGCACACTCGATGCCATTCTACGATCCGCAAAAGAAAATTCGTTCTGCAAAGGGCTAGTAAACTGATGGGCGATTATATCCATAATCGTCGGTTGATTGATTTCAACTAAGCGTCTTTGGTGAGGCGGATTTTTGAGAGGGGTTGCGCCTAAGTTGAATTAGTCCAGTTTTTCAAAGTGGAGCATATGTATTATGTCTGAATTCCAATTTCCATCGTCAATTAGAAGTCGTCCAATCTATGGCAAGTTTGAAGCACGGGCAGGCAAAGATTGTTTGATGATTGCTGATGCAGAGGGTGCAGAAGCAATATTGAATATGGTTCAAAAGTCAGATGATAGCCAAGAGATGATGGCAAATACCCACATTATCTTTATCCCAAAACATACCGAAGAAACTTATGTCGACAAACTCAAAGCACTAGGTGCGCGCCAGTTCTATTTAGGCGTCAGCTATGAAGCCTCAGTGCCTAGATTAATGCATATTTTGACGAATGCCCATATGGGTTTGCAAGTTTATCTGGCTGGTACAGAAGGGGTGATGGGGCAAGCGCAACGAGAAGCGATCGAGGCAGGTATTCCCCATGTAGCCATCCAGATGGAACATCGTGGATCAGTCGCCCGCCGGATGCAATGCGTACATTGCAAGGGCATAACCGAGGATGTGATAACCGACCCATTCATCTGTTCGCATTGCGGGTTGAACCTGTTTGTCAGAGATCATTATTCCAGACGTTTAGCCGCGTTTCAGGGTGTACGCGTCGATGCGGAGGATCATGGCAATGTCCCGGATCAAGTGGAGTTGTACAAATGAGTGGGGGGAAAAATAAAATTAACGTCAAGGTTGTTGAGATCAGTAAGGTCAATGACCTTGTTACCCGATTTTCGTTTGAACGAATCGATGGTGCATTATTTCCAACTTTTTCTGGTGGCGCGCATATCGTCATTGAGATGAAAGATGGCGAAATTAACCGCCTTAATCCCTATTCACTGATGTCTGATCCAATGGATCAGTCGCTCTATTCAATTTCGGTTCGTCGTGATGATAACGGGCGCGGCGGGTCATTATTCATGCATCGTAAAGTCAAACTGAATGATGAGATGGTGATCAGCTATCCGGTTAATCTTTTTGCGATGGATTTACGTGCCAGTAAACATCTGATGATTGCTGGTGGCATTGGCATTACGCCATTTCTGGCTCAAATTAAGCAGCTTGGTACCTTGCAGGGGCATTTTGAACTTCATTATTCGTGTAGGTCGCGTGCACTTGGGTCATATGTTGAAGACTTAACCGATCACTATCCGAATAATGTGCGTGTTTATTTCGATGACCAGAAGCAAACTATTGATCTTGTTAATCTTCTCAAAGGACAACCACTTGGAACGCATGTATATGTTTGTGGCCCAAAAGGTATGATCGAATGGGTGCGAAATACAGCCTTTGAGATGGGCTGGCCGCATGAAGCGGTTCAGCATGAAGAGTTTCTAGCCCCTCCATCAGGGGTGGCCTTTACCGTAAATCTGGCCACTTCCCAAAAAACCATAGATGTTGGTGAACAGCAAAGCCTGCTTGAAGCAATAGAGGCGGCCGGAATTGATGCGCCTTATCTATGTCGGGGTGGGGCATGTGGCCAGTGCGAGACACGCGTTTTGGAATGTGATGGAGATATTCAGCATAACGACCACTGGCTCGATGATGAACAGAAAGTTGGAAAAACACATATAATGCCATGTGTTTCCCGATTTGCCGGACGCAACCTGGTTCTTGACCGATAGGAGAGCAAGATGAGTATTCAGTTTAAAGATGAAACATTTCGAGCTGACTATACGTTTAGCAACTCACAATGGGCAATCGACAGATTTCCATTTCCGTTTCACGAAGACAGCTTCATGTATTCGGTGAATATGGAGCAGCATAGCGGTGGCCCGGAAGGGTCTGTATATGAAAAACGTTTTGACGTTGACGAGCATTACCTGTCTGAAATGAAGGACAGGGCGATAGTGCTTGATGAAGATCCGCTTCGGTGCCAGTCACTGCCGCATATGAATTTAGCTGGTTGGGATTTGCTGGAACTGATCATGATGTCAAAGTCAGAAGATTATCCTGATCTGTTTGAATTGCACCGTGATGGCACTCATTGGCGGTGGATTAATCGCCCCATGAGTATTGATGATAGTTTTGTGTTTATGGACAACACCACTTTGCCCTATGGACCAATGGAATATATCACGCGGCAAGCACAAGGTGATTTCTGTGTTCTGGATCAGCGTGATGACAATTTATGGATGGATGCGGGTATGGTCACCACGCAAGCTGATTGGTCGCTAGATTTTGATATTGGTATGAATTTCTTTGAATG
>JABJBD010000224.1 GCA_018668795.1 Candidatus Puniceispirillum sp.
ACCAATTGATTTGGATCATTTTACTGAGAGTCAACACGCAACAAACGGTACCCCGGCGGTACCCCGCTAGTAGCTGCAGACATCTAAAAAATAGTAAGTTATTGAAAGAATGGCGCGCTCGGGAAGATTCGAACTCCCGACCCCTAGATTCGTAGTCTAGTGCTCTATCCAGCTGAGCTACGAGCGCTTACCTTGCGGTGCAAGCACTGCAAAGAATGCCGCAACATAGGTCAA
Source organism: Candidatus Puniceispirillum sp. (assembly GCA_018668795.1). Taxonomy (GTDB): domain Bacteria; phylum Pseudomonadota; class Alphaproteobacteria; order Puniceispirillales; family Puniceispirillaceae; genus Puniceispirillum. Next base: position 235 of record JABJBD010000224.1, read on the forward strand.
GGCAACGGTGCTGGCAAGCACTTATTGGGGGTTTTGGGTTTGTAGGCATGTGATCGATGATGACAATACACGTTTAGTTTGTCGGGTGATTTGCTTGGGGGGTGATTTGTTTGGGGGATGCTTTGTTTGTTGGGCGACGTGGGTTTCATCTGGATTGATTGTGATAACCGCTTGCCAAACAGGATTCATACAGTACATTTGGGCGAAGTTGACCTGTCCTGCTGCCGCTTTGCATCCTGCTTGCCGCTTTGCATCCTGGCATATGCAGACGCCCTGTATAAGATTAACACGAGGATGAAATGGCCGAAGCACAAGCAAAATCATTTCCTGTATCATGGGAAGAGCTGCATCGTACGTCAAAAGCACTGGCATGGCGGTTGCTAGAATTGGGCCCGTTTGAGGGTATTGTTGCGGTCACCCGTGGTGGCCTTGTGCCAGCGGCGATTGTCGCGCGCGAGCTGGAAATCCGGCTGATCGAAACCGCTTGTCTGTCATCCTATCATGGTCAGGATCAAGGCGGATTAACAGTTCTGAAAGAGGCTACGCTGGCTGGTAAAGGCAAAGGTTGGCTGATCGTCGATGACCTGGTTGATACTGGTGAGACTGCCAAGTCATTGCGGGCGATGATGCCCGAAGCGCATTTTGCGACTGTTTATGCCAAACCAGCTGGGCGACCACTTGTTGATACATTTGTCACCGAAGTATCGCAGGATACATGGATTTTCTTTCCGTGGGACATGGAACCACAGCCATCAACGCCAATCATCGGCTTGCGCGGTTGATCCCGAGACAGTCAATATAGCCAGTCAACATAGATTTATAGCTGACGTTAACTGGCGATGTTCAGTTTTGGCCACCAGCTTGCCTGATCGCGTTCATCCGACATTTCAAAAATTTCAACCGGAAGCTGGATGCGGAATTCGGTGCCATTTTCGTTTGACCGGCTAAGCTTTACATAACCGCCCTGCGCGACCACCAAATCCTTGGTGATGGCAAGTCCCAGCCCCGAACCACCAAGCCCATGGCTCTTGAAAGCCAGAAACAGATCATCCCATTGCTGTTTTGGAATGCCATGACCATTGTCGGAGATGTCGATAATGCCAAGATGTCCGGCGCGCCATATATCTATGTTAAGCTTCGTAGCACCGGCATGATTCGCATTACGTGCCAAATTTAGAAAAATACGTTGCATCATTTTGCGATCTGCATGGATTTTAGCAGGGCCAGAATAAGTTATATGCATCTTCGTCGCATCGATCAGTTCATTGGCAATGTCATGCATGGCAAAGGTAGATAATTGCGGGTCAGGTATGGCGACCAGATAATCCATCATCGACTGGCACAGATCAACCGCCTGTTCAAGTGAACGCACCACATGCGGTGCCGAGCGATTCACCCGCTTATCATTGGAGTTCAAAAGCGCGTCTGCAACCAAGGTTGCCGAGCTAAGTACATTGCGGATATCGTGATTGATCTTGGCGGCGGCTTCACCGATATCGGCAAGCCGCTCACGCTGACGGATTTCAGAAATCGTATTCCTTTGCAAGACATCAAGAGCTTTGGCGGCAGCCTGAAAATCACTATTGATTTTCAGAGCGTTTGACGTTGGCCGCGCAATTGTTGGATCATCGGCGAATGCGGTCAATGTTGATGTTAACGCCTTGAGTGGTGCCATATAGAAACGTTTCAGGACAAAATACAACATTGCCCAAAGTAGAGAATAACCAATGGACAATGCAATAAAGCCCATTGGCATATAGCTACGTAAAATATCGCGAATGGGAGTCTGGTCGATGGTGAAAATTATGCGCGCGTCGGCAGTGTGATAGGTGAGTTGAACCAGATCTGGTTTCGCCGATAGCACCGATATAATCGCATTAGGAAAGGAATTCAGATATATCCGCTTTGTCACATCATAAATTTCGACGTCACGATCAATAGGGCTAAAATTATGGATTTTTGTCGTGTTTTCATCTTTTAGTTCTATTTGATAGATGATGCCCGACTGAACGCTAGGCATGCTTGCCAGATCAGCCTGTGACAGGCGCGCCTGATTATATTCGATGACAAGCCTGTATAGCGCATTACTCATTTCGCCCAACCGCATGCCGGTACAAGGCAATGCAAGGGTTACGAAAGAAATCAAACTAACAATAAGCCCTGATACAAAAAGCTGCCGTGCCTTGTCTTTGATATAAACAAAAGACCCGATTAGTTTATTATTCTTATATTCATCATCCACCAATTGTTGCTTCCTACTATACTAGGTCAGAACAAACCGTTGATATGATAGAGGGCTTTAATAATTTTGACCTATAAGCTAATAAGTATATTAAATGTTTGGTACCAGAAAGTATCAAATATTAAAGTGTGGTAATATGCGCAAAGATCATGCAATTAGTGCCATTTGGCATATATTTCCTAGAAAATAGGATCATGTCACGTGGTTGTGTATTTCGGTTAAACCGTCAAATTTCGTTGACAGCGAGGGCTGTGCCGCCTATACCGCATTTCAGTTTCATTCAGTTTAAACATCAAAAGAAGGAGCGTTGTCATGAAACGCACCTACCAACCTAGTGTTCTTGTCCGCAAGCGTCGTCATGGCTTTCGTGCCCGTATGGCGACAGTAGGCGGTCGTCGTGTCCTACGCGCACGTCGTGCCAAAGGTCGCGCACGTCTGTCTGCCTAGGCATAATTGTCAGGGGCATCGATTGTCTGACAAACACATTATTTCTGCCCGCCCGGGCTTTATCCGGGCGCGGAATCATGGCGAAAAAGCGATTTCAAAAGGCGTTATCATACAGGCGGTTCGCCATGATAATAGCCATTGGCGCTATGGCCTCACCGCTACCAAAAAAATCGGCAATGCTGTTATCCGCAATCGTGTGCGCCGCCGTTTACGTGCGATTGCCAAACAGGTTTTGGCACCTTTGGCCATGTCAGGCGTTGATTATGTGCTGATCGGGCGCGCAACGACAGCTACTTCACAATGGGCCGAACTGATAAATGAAGTCGAAAAATCGCTAAGATATCTTCATCGCAAACTTGGCGATGCTGAAAAGCAGGGGTAGCAAGGTGGAAAAGCGCACCGGAATGTCTGATGTAAAACACAATAAAGCCTATGCGCCGAATTTGGCTGAGCGCGTGATGATTTTCATGCTTCTAGGGCTTACAAACCTCTATCAATTGCTTGTCTCACCGCTACTTGGTTCAAATTGCCGCCATTTGCCCACATGTTCCGAATATACAAAAGACGCATTACAGGCACATGGGCTCTTGCGTGGATCGTACTATGCGGTAAAACGTATTCTGCGATGTCATCCGGGGGTTACACCTTCGTTTGACCCTGTGCCGCCAGTGTCCAGGACAATACGACCAACCAAGAATGTAAAAGGCTGATTTTATGAAACCCGATAATCGTAACCTGATAATGGCCATTGCGCTTTCAATGGTTGTGCTTTTTGGCTGGCAGATGTTTGTTATTAAGCCCCAGCTAGAACAAGAAGCCGCCCAGCAGGAACTTTTGGCCGAACAGGCAAAAGCCGAGGCCGCGCTTCAGGCGTCACAGCAAGCCGATAGTGGTACCCCGTCGGTCGCACAAACATCGAATGCAAATACGGGTGTGAATAATGGGGCAGTCACGGGTGGTATCAGCGAAGCAAAACCGCAAGACACCGCCCCTCGCATTCTGATTGATGCGCCGTTGATTACGGGATCTATTTCGGTAATGGGTGCGCGAATCGACGATGTTGTACTGACGGATTATAAGGTATCGCAGGATCCCGGATCCGAAAATATCAAATTTTTACATAAATCCAGTTCATCACAACCCTATTTTGTTGAATTCGGATGGTCATCGTCGGATGCGAATCAACCAATGCCGCGGGCTGATACATTATGGCAGGCGAATAAGGATGTTTTGTCTCCAGGTGCGCCCGTTACCTTGCGCTGGGATAATGGCCAGGGTCTGACATTTATCCGCCAAATTTCTATCAATGATGATTATCTGATTACCTATGATGATTCGGTGCAAAGCACACTTGGGAATGCGATCACTTTATATCCCTATGGGTTGGTGCGGCGCCATGGCACGCCGCCATCAAGCGGTATCTATATTCTGCATGAAGGCCCGTTGGGCGTTTTTGACGAAACCTTGCAAGAAGAAGATTACAGCGATTTGCGCGACGCAGAACAAGGCAAGATTGCAGTTACCCCGACCGAAGCAGGGGGCTGGATTGGCCTGACCGATAAATACTGGTTGGCGGCTTTGCTGCCTGACCAAAATACACGGTATGATTTCTCATTCCAGTCACTGGCTGGATCAGGCGAACGCTATCAGGTTGATTATATCGATTCCAATGGTCTTGTGCTGGCGCCAAATGAAAGTGTTTCAGCTAAAGGCCGGGTCTTTGCCGGTGCCAAGATCGTGAAGCTTCTTGACCAATATCATGATGACCTTGGCATTCCCAATTTTGATTTGGCGATTGATTTTGGCTGGTTCTATTTCCTGACCAAGCCGTTCTTCTATGCGATTAACTGGCTGAATGAATTTTTGGGTAATTTTGGTCTGGCGACGCTTGCCTTTACCGTCGTGGTCAAGGTGGTGTTTTTCCCACTTGCCAATAAATCATATCAGTCGATGGGTAAGATGCGTTTGCTGGCACCAAAAATTCAGCAGCTTCGCGAACGCTTTGGCGAAGACAAGATGCAGTTGAACAAGGAAATGATGGCGCTGTATAAGGCAGAAAAAGTCAATCCTGCGGCAGGCTGTCTGCCTGTTTTGCTTCAGATACCAGTGTTCTTTGCGCTGTATAAAGTGCTGTTTGTAACGATTGAAATGCGCCATGCGCCATTCTTTGGCTGGATTACTGATCTGTCGGCGCCTGATCCAACATCGGTTTTCAATGTTTTTGGTTTGTTGCCCTTTTCGGTCGATTTCCTGCCACCATTCCTGCAGCTTGGTGCCTGGCCGATTATGATGGGTGTTTCAATGTTCCTGCAAATGCGGCTGAATCCAGCACCGCCTGACCCAATTCAGGCAAAAGTGTTTCAGTTTATGCCCATTTTCTTTACCTTCTTGTTGGCGACATTCCCGGCAGGTCTGGTGATCTACTGGACATGGAACAATCTATTATCGATGGGTCAACAATGGTACATTATGCGCCGCGTGGCCAAGAGCTAGACGCCGAACAACGTGAAGCTGGCCGGCTACTTTTTGCTGGCCAGTGCGATTTTACCGCGGCGGCAAATAATATGCCGGCCTTGCCGCCTATGAATCTGCCTGAAATTTGTTTTGCTGGACGGTCAAATGTTGGCAAGTCATCACTGGTTAATGCGTTGACAGGGCGCCGGATGTTGGCGCGTACATCGCAAACACCTGGTCGTACACGGCAGCTGATTTTCTTTGATCTAGGGCAACGGCTAGGGCTTGTTGATCTGCCCGGATATGGTTATGCCTCAGCGCCAAAGACAGATATTGAGGCCTGGACAAAGCTGACGCGCAAATTTCTGGCAGGGCGGCAATCATTGCAACGTGTGTTTCTGTTGATCGATGCCCGTCGCGGTGTTGGTAAAGGTGATAGAGAAATCATGAAATTGCTGGATGAATCGGCAGTATCATGGGCGGCGGTTCTGACCAAAGCCGATAAATTGAAACCCGAGGCGCTGGAAAAAGCGTGTCTGGCCACCGAAACGACGATTGCAACGCATGTGGCGGCATTTCCCGAATTGTTTGTGACATCGTCACAAGTGGGCGATGGAATTGAGCATTTGCGCGGCCATATTGCCGGATTTGCTTTACAAAAATAGCTTGTTGGTGGTTTTTCGGCCTAATGAGAGGGCTTGAGCCCTTGCGCATTGTCCAAGATTGCCGATAATCGAAATCGGGTAACAAAGGGCATCTAAGAAATAGGTTTCGATGGTACCTGCCACCGTAGCCCAGACGGTGTGAAGGAAGGTGAAAGGCGGTATCATGACGCAGACAAGCGCAAATCAACAACAAGACATGCTCGCCAAGACAGGCATGCTGATCGAAGCCTTGCCGTATATGCGCCGCTATTCGGGGAAAACCATTGTTATTAAATTTGGTGGTCATGCGATGGGCGAGGCTGACTCGGTCACTGCCTTTGCAGCCGATATTGCCCTGCTTGATCAGGTCGGCGCTTGTCCAGTTGTGGTGCATGGTGGCGGCCCCCAGATCGGACAGATGCTCAAAAAACTGGAAATTGAGTCAAGTTTTATTGATGGATTACGCGTAACCGATGAAGCCACCATTTCCGTTGTCGAGATGGTGCTGGCTGGCGGCATTAACAAGGCACTGGCGGCGGCCATTACCGCGGCAGGTGGACAGGCTGTTGGTGTTTCAGGCAAGGATGGCGGCTTGATTACAGCGCGGAAATTGATGGCGGTGCCAAAACAGTCGGATAGCGCGCTGGAACATATCGATCTTGGCTTTGTAGGCGAGCCAGAGCATATCGATACACAGGTTCTTGAAGCCTTGAAAGCACGTGATCTGATCCCCGTAGTTGCGCCTATCGGTCTGGGCGCTGATGGGCAGACGTATAATATCAATGCCGATACGGCGGCAGGTGCAATCGCGGCGGCATTAGGTGCCACGCGCATGATTATGCTGACTGACGTTGCTGGTGTGCTGGACGCCAATGGTAAATTGATACCTGAATTAACCATTAGCCAGGCCGAAGCCTTGATCCATGACGGGACGGTTAATGGCGGCATGATTCCCAAGGTCGAAACCTGCATTGAGGCAATTAATGGCGGTGCCGAGGCAGCGGTTATTACCGATGGGCGGGCGCAACATGCGTTGCTTGTCGAACTATTTACCGAACATGGTATCGGTACGTTAATTTTACCAGATTAGGAAGCGATCATGCAGCCAAATGTAAAATCCCCCGTTCATTTTCCGGTGAATGAAATTAATGACTGGATATTTGATCTGGATAATACGATCTATCCAGCGCGTTCAAACCTGTTCATCAGGGTGGCGGTAAGAATAACCGAATTTGTTGCCAGCCATTTTCAAGTGGAAACGGATGAGGCCAAAATCATTCAGAAAGACCTGTTTCATCGTTATGGGACGACCATGCGTGGGCTAATGGTTGAAGAAAACCTGACACCAGATGCGTATCTGCATTATGTACACGATATTGATGTCAGTGATCTGCCATATGAAGCCGAACTTGACCGTATGATAGGCACCTTGCCCGGACGCAAACATATCTTCACCAACGGGACAGTGCCGCATGCCGAGAATATCCTAAATGCCTATGGTATCCGGCATCATTTTGACAAGATTTTTGACATTGTCGGGGCCGATTATGTGCCAAAGCCCGAAACGGTAGCTTTTGATCATTTTATCGCCAAGACCCAGATCGATCCGACAGGTGCAGTGATGCTTGAGGATATGGCACGTAATCTGGAACCAGCGGCGGCATTGGGAATGCGGACGGTCTGGCTGGCCAGTGACCATGATTTTGCAAGACATGGTGCCGATCAAGACTATGTGCATTTTATCGCCGATGATCTGAAAAGCTTTTTATCAAGCCTGACGATGACAGCGTGATGGAAAGCGCTTTGATACCGGTTTTCATCACCACTAACACTACCTATATTACATAAACAAAACAGAAGGTCGTTTGACGACGCGAGGAGAACAGAATGGATACAGCGCAACTTGAACAGGAAATTGACGCGGCATGGGACGCACGGGATAGTGTAAATGTCGATACAAAAGGCGCTGTCCGTGAGGCCGTTAACGATGTTCTTAATATGCTGGATAATGGCAAGATGCGGGTTGCTGAACCTGTGGGCGATCATCAATGGCAGGTGAATCAATGGCTGAAAAAAGCTGTTCTGTTGTCGTTCCGTCTGAATGACATGACCGTTATCAAAGGCGGTGTTGTGCATCCGCAGGCAGGCGAAGCAACATTCTGGGACAAGGTGCCGCCAAAATTCAGCGGCTGGGACGAAGCCCGTTTCCGTGAAGCTGGTTTCCGTGCGGTACCCGGATGTGTTGTGCGCCATTCGGCCTATGTGGCACCAGGTGTGGTGATTATGCCTGGCTTTATCAATCTTGGTGCCTATGTCGATAGTGGGACAATGGTTGATACATGGGCAACAGTTGGATCATGCGCACAGATTGGTAAGAATGTGCATCTGTCAGGTGGCGCGGGAATCGGCGGTGTGCTGGAGCCATTACAAGCAGGTCCAGTGGTGATCGAAGATGATTGCTTTATCGGCGCACGTTCAGAAGTTGTTGAAGGTGTTGTCGTTGAAAAAGGTGCTGTGCTGTCGATGGGCGTGTTTATAGGTGCCTCGACAAAGATCATCAATCGTCATACAGGTGAAATTCATATTGGTCGTGTACCAGCTTATTCGGTTGTGGTGCCAGGCAGTCTGCCAGGTAAGCCATTGCCAGATGGAAGCCCGGGCCCGTCTTTGTCATGTGCCGTGATTATCAAGCAAGTTGACGAAAAGACACGATCAAAGACATCTGTAAACGATCTGCTTAGAGACTAGCATATGGATAATGTTTCGCATTCGGTTGACCTGACCCAACGTCTGATCCGCTGTCCATCGGTGACACCGGCAGATGCAGGTGCGCTTGATGTGCTGGTGGCCGAGCTGGCGCCATTGGGATTCGAATGCACGCGTCTTGCCTTTGGTGACGGGGATGCGCGTATCGAAAATCTGTTTGCATGGCTGGGTGACAAAAATGTATCTGGAGCGAAGGTGAAACATTTCTGTTTTGCCGGACATACCGATGTTGTGCCAGTGGGTGATGCAGATGCGTGGCAGTTTGATCCCTTTTCGGGTTCCCTTGCCGATGGCAATATCTATGGACGTGGGGCGTCGGATATGAAAGGCGGCATTGCGGCCTTTGTTGGCGCTGTGGCAAGGCTAGTTGAAGCTGGTGGTTTTGATATTACAAAAGGTCATGCCATCAGCCTGATGATTACGGGTGATGAAGAGGGCGATGCCGTTAATGGCACGGTCAAAATGGTCGAATGGGTGCAGGAACATGGTTTGGTTCCCAATCTGTGCGTTGTTGGCGAGCCGACAAATCCAGATGCGGTTGGGGATGTTATCAAGAATGGTCGTCGGGGAAGCCTGTCATGTCAGCTAACTGTTGAAGGCGCGCAAGGTCATGTTGCCTATCCGCATCTAGCCGATAATCCATTTGCACGGTTGTTGGCCATGCTGGCACCAGTGAATAGCTGTGAGCTGGATGGGGGCACTGCGTATTTTGATCCCTCGACGGCCAATATAACCTCGATTGATAGCAACAATCCGGCAGGTAATGTGATTCCAGCGCGAGCGCAGGCACGGTTCAATATCCGCTTTAATACCGAACATACGGCAGATAGTTTGATTGGCTGGCTGGAGGAACATTTTGCGCGTGTTGGTGGCACATGGCATGCCGATTGGCGTGCATCAGCACATCCATTTTTGACTGAACCAGGTATGCTGACCGAAATAATGAGCGCGGCGATCAGCAAAGTTACCGGACGTGATCCACAGCTATCTACGAGTGGTGGCACTTCGGATGCGCGCTTTATAACGACAATATGTCCAGTTGCCGAATTCGGGCTGGTTGGGCGTACAATGCATAAAGTTGACGAGCATACTGCGGTTGCAGATATAGATATTTTATCGGCCATATATGAAAATATGCTGGCCACCTATTTTGAGGCAGCATAAGCATGCAGCAAGAAAATTTGAGTTTGTCGCCGCGCGTTTTACTTTTTTACGTTGGTCATAGTTTGCGGGTTATGACAGGCAAAGCGTCAATGGCTGATGTCTATCAGACTGATGCCAAAGGCCTGTGGCATGCGATCTGGGCGTCGATGATCTTTACCGCTATGGTGACAATCTATCCGACATTGAAAAATGCCCCGTCTATTTTTGTAACAACGATGATTGTGCAACTTGTCGGGCTGATATTGCTGGCTTTGATATTTCTGTTTGCCTTAAAACAGCTTGGGCTGGCTGAACGCAGTTTTGCCTTTTTGCTTCCGTTTTTCTGGATTGAAAATGTTCAGCAACTGCTTGTCGGATTGACCCAGCTGGCGACTGTTTCAAGTGGTAATCATGCCTATCTGGTGCTGGTTTTGCCGATTGCCATATGGACATGTTACTGGCTTTGGCGGGTTGGCAAGGATCAACTTGGCAAAGGGGGCTGGATCGCCGCCGGTATGGTTGGCTTGTCATTTGCGACGGATGTGACGTTGCTATGGGCGGTTCAAACGCGCCTGCCAATGCCAGCTGGATAAAACACATCGGTCAGATATAACCCATGTGGGGGTGCGGTTGGTCCAGCGGCGCTTCGATCTGCTGCCAAGAGGGCAGCTTTTACATCGTCAGGCTGCCATTTTCCAGTACCAACCAAGGCCAGCGTTCCGGCAATATTGCGCACCTGATGATGGAGGAATGATCTGGCTTCGACATGCAGATGTATTTCAGCGCCCACCTGTTCAACGCGAAGCATATCTAGCGTGCGTATGGATGATTCAGCCTGACATTGGGCGGCGCGAAAGCTGTTGAAATCATGCCGACCGATCAGGACATTGGCACCAGCCTGCATAGCGATGGCATCAAGCGGCTGTTTATGATGCCAGACACGGCCAGCATCAATCGCAGGCGGCTGGCGGCGGGGCAATATGCGATATAGATAACGCCGTCCAATAGCCGAAAAGCGCGCATGGGCATCATCGGGCACCTCATAGGCGTCAAGCACGCTGATGGCTGTGTGTGACAGATGCGCGTTGAGTGCTTCCATGACACGATTGGGTGCAAATTTTTCAGGTACATCAAGATGAGCGACCTGACCTAGCGCATGGACGCCTGAATCGGTGCGGCCTGCCCCCTGAACAAGAATGTGTTCACCAGTGAAGGCAAAGGCGGCCTCTTCAAGCTTTTGCTGAACAGTGATGCCATTATCCTGACGTTGCCAGCCTACAAAGGGCGCGCCATCATATTCAACAATTATGAAAATGCGCCGCGTCATGCGGAATCATCACTTGCCAGCATGTCGCCAGTGGCGATTTGAACGCCATTTAGAAAGTTGCGTGATGGCATAGGTTTTTTGCCAGCAGGCTGAACGCTGGTGACGCATAGGACAGCATCGCCCGTATTGATCAGCATGTTGCCTTTATCATCCTGTCCGGCAAATGAACCGGGCTGGCCAGCGGTATCATGCGGCAGGGGCGCAGGCTGCGCCGCAAGAATGCGGATGCGGCCTTTTGGTCCGTTGCACCATGCCCCGGGATAGGGCGCATAGGCGCGAATATGACAGGCTAGCTCGGCGGCGCTTTTGTGCCAGTCAATATGGGCATCACTGCCGGAAATCTTAGCCGCATAGGTCACCCCTTCACCGGATTGTGGTGTGCGGTTCAAAAGCGCATTATCAAGAGACGCCAATGTTTCATCAAGAAGCGTTGCATTCATGCTGGCCAGCGCATCATGCAGATCACCTGCATTCATATCATCTGTGATCGCTATGGAGCGTGTGGCCAAAACCGGACCCGTATCAAGCCCTGCTTCCATCAGCATCACGCTCATGCCGGTTTCATTATCACCTGCTTCGATAGCACGCTGAATTGGCGCCGCCCCGCGCCAGCGCGGCAATAATGAGGCATGTCCGTTCAGACAGCCATAGCGGGGAATCTCAAGCACGGCTTGCGGCAATATCAATCCATAGGCAACGACGATGAACAGATCGGCATCATAAGCGGCAAGTTCCTGTTGTACATGTTTGTCATGCAATGAGGTTGGCCAATTTACGGGCAAACCCATCTCAAGGGCATGACGCGCAAGAGGCACGGGCTGTTCCTGCATGCCGCGACCAGATTGGCGGGGTGGCTGTGTATAGACCGCACAAACATCATGATTTTGTGCCAGCATATCGAGAGCTGGGATGGCGAAATCCGGACTTCCCATATAGACAATGCGCAATTTACCCATGAGCTTTGCCTCTTATGATTTGGGCGATGATTGCCGCATTTCTTTCATTACCTTGCGTATAATCATGTCACGTTTTAGCCGCGAGATATGATCGATGAATAAAACCCCGTTGAGATGATCGATTTCATGTTGGACACAAGCCGCCAGCAGACCGTCAGCAGTCAGCATCTTTGTGTCCCCTTCGATATCAGTATAGCGCACAGTGACACTGGCTGGTCTGGTGACCTCGGCAGTATGGTCAGGGATTGATAGGCAGCCTTCTTCAAGAATCGATTTGTCTTCGGATGATTCGATGATTTCCGGATTGATCATCTTGTAAAGCTCAGGCGCTTCATCTTTACCGCAATCCATGACGATAAGGCGTTCGGAAACATTGATCTGCGGCGCGGCCAGCCCAATGCCTGGCGCTTCGTACATGGTCAGTGCCATATCATCAAGCAGATTACGGATGCCATCAGTGACTTCGGCTACAGCACTAGCGGTTTGGCGCAACACAGGGTCGGGCAAATTGATGATCGGTAAAATATTCGCTACATGCGCACCCATAACAGTGACAATTCCTTAATGATTAATCAGGCGATATTATATCCCCCTGCATTAGAATAAGGGGCGTTGCACGTCAAGTTTGACGAGGCTTTTGTTATCTTAAATGTAGCCATATTGGCTTAAGGTTCAATAGAGGTGTGGCGCTTTTATCTGTTACAGTCTATCAAGAGACAGGTCAGAATATCATGTCTGGGCGAAATGGCGAAAGAGATGGGGCGAAAGACATGGGGTCACTAGATGTCAGCATTTGAAATGGTCCTGCTTGGCGTTATCGCTATCATATGTGTGGTGGTGTTTGTCACCATGTCACGGCAAAAAGTATCACCACAACAAGATGACGGGCTGGCCGAATTACGCGGCCAATTATCACAGCTGTCCAGCCAGTCGGCTGAACTGCAACGCGTGATTGCATCACAAATGTCCGAAACCGAAGGGCGACTTGGCACAAGGCTGGAACAGTCCTTACGTGACCAGAATGAACGCACGAATAAGCAGCTGACAGGCATGGCGGAAAAGCTTGTTGTTATAAGCGAGGCGAATGCCCATATTTCAGCTTTGAGCGGACAGGTCACACAATTGCAGAATATTCTGTCAAACAAGCAAGCACGTGGCAGTTTTGGCGAAGTCCAGCTTGAAAATCTGGTGCGTGATGCCTTGCCAGATAGTGCCTATGAATTTCAGGCGACGTTGGGTAACGGCAAGCGCGTTGATTGTCTGCTGGCTTTGCCCAATCCACCAGGTGCGATCTGTATCGATTCCAAATTTCCACTGGAAAGCTATCGCCGGCTAGTCGATGCCCCCGATGACCAAAGCCGTGATGCGGCGCGCCGTGGGCTGGAAATGGATGTCAAAAAACACATTAATGATATTGCCGATAAATATATCATTCCGGGGGAAACCGCCGAAAGTGCGATCCTGTTTCTGCCATCAGAATCGGTTTATGCCGAAATCAATATTCAATTGCCGCGTCTGGTTGAAGAAAGCCGCCGCAAGCATGTCTATATGGCCGGACCAGATAATCTGATGCTGATTCTGCATACGGTAAGGGCGATTCTGCGTGATGCGCGGATGCATGAAGCGGCAGGGTTGATCCAGACGCAGGTCGATGTGATGATGCAGGATGTAAGGCGACTTGATGATCGGGTGGCCAAGCTGGCGTCGCATTTTTCGCAAGCCGAAAAAGATATTGCCGACATTCAGACATCAGCCCGTAAAATTACATCTCGTGGCGATAAAATTGCCGATATTGAAGTTATTGACGCCACCGCCGTTAGCGATGTGCCAACAGAAAAACCATCAGGCGATTTGCTTGGTTAACGCATTTTAGCGCGGGCTTTGAGGGCTTGAGCTAAGGTGCCATCATCCAGATAATCAAGTTCACCGCCAACAGGTACACCATGCGCAAGCCGTGTGACATCAAGATTGGATGTGGCGAGTTTTTCGGCAATATAATGCGCGGTTGTCTGGCCATCGACAGTTGCCGATAGCGCCAATATAACCTCAATGACGTCGTCATTCTGGGCACGGCGCACCAATCGATCGATGGTCAGATCGTCTGGTCCTCGCCCGTCAAGAGCGCTTAGGGTGCCGCCAAGCACGTGATAGCGGCCCCGAAATACCGCCGCACGTTCCATCGCCCATAGATCGCCAACATCCTCGACAACACAGATACGGCTTTTATCGCGGCGGTCATCACGGCAGATATGACACATATCGGCTGTATCCAGATTGCCACAATCAACACATATTCGCACCGTGCTGGCGATATCATGCAATTCTCTGGCTAGGGGCACCATCAGGCGATCACGGTTTTTCAGCAGGAACAGTACTGCCCGACGCGCAGACCGTGGTCCAAGACCGGGAAGCCGACCAAGGCGCCGAATCAGATTTTCGAGAGATGAATCCATGTCAGATCATTATACCTAGTCAGTGGACACATAATCAGGGGCAAGCCGATCAAAAGGGTAGATTCATGCCTGGTGGCAATTCCAACCCACCTGTAATATCAGTCATCTGCGCTTTCATAGAGGTGGCAGCATCTTCACGCGCCCGATTACTGGCCAGTAGAATCAGATCTTCGAGCATGTCGCTATCATTGTTGGCAAGCGCTTCGGGTTCAATTTTTACGGCCTCAAGCTGACCTTTGCCATTCACCGTAACAGTGACAGCATTGCCGCCAACGCTTGCCGAAAAGCGAGCGGCGGCCATTTCATCCTGTAGCGTCTGCATGCGGCTTTGGACTTCCTGCGCTTTTTTCATCATGCCCATCATATTGCGCATCAGTCGTTATCCTCTTCGTCATATGTTTCTGTGTCTTTGTCCAGTTCGCTGACGGGTGCTTCTATTGCGCTGATCTGTTCGATCGTTGCGCCCGGAAATATGGAAACAATTTTGGCAACAAGCGGTGTTTTGGCGATGGTATCAAGACGTTCAGCGGCGGCGGCGGCCTTGGTTTCGGCAAGCGTTTTACCAGCAGATTCGTCAGATAGGGACACTAGCCAGCGCGCGCCTGTCCAATGCCGAAGATGCTGGGCAAGATCACCAAGGAATTTTTCAGGTGGCTTGCCTGACAGAGCGATTTCCAACAAGCCGGGTTGCAGTGCCACAAGCCGAACATGATTACGGATTAAAGCGGCCAAAAGCATTTCGCCTTTGGTCTCGGCCAAAGTGGCTATGTCAGCTAGCGAATTCAGTTGCGGCGCGTCAGATATATCCGGACTGTCGGGGGCAGATTGTGTTTCGATGTCTTGGGTAGGCAGGAATTGCTGATCAAGTTGTTGATCAAGCTGCTGGTCAATTGCGGCATTGGTTGATGTGGTCGCTGATATGTTGCCTGATGCACTGGTAGGTCTGTTGGGTGATGGGCTGGCCGCTATGCTGGCGGATGCGTTATCTGAGGTGGTTGTTGGTGCATTTGCGGGCGCGTTTTCTGATGTGCTTTCTGATGCGGCGTCCGGCAAAGCGCGCAGGATTTCATCAGGGCTTGGCATCTGCGCAGCATGCGCCAGACGTATCAATAGCATTTCACATGCGGTAGCTGGATTCGGCGCCATATTCAGTTCGCCGTGACCTTTGAGCAGAATTTGCCATGCCCGCCCAAGTTTGGCGATGCCAAGCGTGGCAAGGTCTTCAATCGGCGCGCGCTCACCCTCAATAAATGTCGCGCTGGAGCCGCCTGTTGCGCACAGGCTGGCACTATGTACGATATCAAGCAAATCGGCGATTAGCATTTCAGGCTCGGCGCCACGTTGATAGATGTCGTTAAAAGAAGAAAGCGCACTAGCAACATCATGTGCCAAAACTGATTTTAACAAGGCCAATGCTTCGGCGCGTCCGGGTCTGCCCAGCATGTCGGAGACCGATTCGGCGGTCAAAGTATCGGCTGTCATGGCGGCGGCCTGATCCAGCAAGGACAGAGCATCGCGCACCGACCCCTCGGCGGCGGTGGCAATTGTTTCCAGCGCGGCAGGTTCGGCTTTGATGTTTTCCTTGCCGCAAATCATTTCAAGATGCGCGGCCAGCAAAGTGGCAGGAACACGTCGCAGGTCATAGCGTTGACAGCGCGACAGAATGGTCACAGGCACTTTGCGGATTTCGGTTGTGGCAAAAATGAATTTCACCGCGTCAGGCGGTTCTTCCAATGTTTTGAGAAGCGCGTTGAAAGCGCTTTTGGACATCATATGGACTTCGTCGATAATATAGATTTTGAAACGTGCCGACACTGGACGGTAATTCACCGCTTCGATGATTTCACGCGCATCATCAACGCCTGTATGACTGGCGGCGTCAATTTCCAGAACATCAACATGGCGTCCAGCAGCAATCGCCGTGCAAGGTTCGCATGTGCCGCATGGTTCCAGCGTAGCCTCGCCTTTGCCATCAGATCCGATACAGTTAAGACCTTTGGCCAGAAGCCGCGCGGTTGAGGTTTTGCCAACACCGCGCACGCCAGTCAGAACAAAGGCATGCGCAAGGCGGCCAAGCGACAAAGCATTGCCAAGAGTTCGTACCAGCGCATCCTGTCCGATTAACGTCGAAAACGTTTCGGGGCGGTATTTGCGTGCCAGAACACGGTAGGCTGTATTGGCCGTTTCGTTCATGTTGCTGACATTACCCCTGCTCAGTATTAAAATTGTGCTTTTATAGAAACATGTTACCCCGAAGAATGCGAATGCCCAAGGGGATGGCTAGATCATTTTTAACAAAACATAAATATCTGGGGATAAATATCTGGCGAAAGCGGAAGACTGGACGACCCGTAAACATCCCACTGCGGCTGCTTCCTTTCGGATCTGACCGGATTGGCGGGGGCAACGTCCACCCAGCCTTCCTGCAGACATATATGGGGCAATCCTATGGAATCGACAAGTATTTTATACCAGTCAATGCGCCTAATGATGCAACTAGTCCATATCGCGGCCACGCAGACCGCTAGCTGGATAGGTACCAAGCAGATGAACAGCATCTTTTTGGCAGTAGAAATGCAGTTCTTCCATCGCGTTCTGCATGGCTGGATCATCGATATGTCCATCAACATCCATATAGAATTGTGCCGATTCGTGAAAACCCGGGCGGATATAGGATTCAAGTTTGGTCAGATTGATGCCGTTGGTAGCAAAACCACCCAGTGCTTTGTAAAGCGCGGCTGGCACGGATCGCAGGCTAAAGACCATGGTTGTGACCATGGCTGGATCAGATGATGATTTGGGGCGTGCGGGTGTTACAGCTTCGCGCGCCATGATCAAAAAGCGGGTGGTGTTATGTTCAGCATCTTCAGCCGATTCAATCAGCACATCCAGATCATAAATTTCGCCAGCAAGCCGTGAGGCAATCGCGCCAATATGCTTGTCACCGCGCGCCGCTATATCTTTGGCCGCGCCAGCAGTGTCACTATGCATGATCGGTGTCAGACCCAGCTTATGCAGACGCTCGCGGCATTGAGCAAGCCCTTGCGCATGACTATGTACTTCGACAAGGTTTTCAAGCTTGGCTCCGCGGGGTGCCAGCAAATGATGGTTAACCCGTTGAAAATGTTCGCCTGTAATGAACAGGCCTGACCCTGGAAGCAGATGATGAATATCGGCAACGCGGCCAGCGATTGAATTTTCAACTGGCACCATCGCCCAGTCAGCGTCACCTTGCTGGACAGCAGTTAGCATATCTTCAAAAGAGGGATAAGGCACCGCCTCGATATCAGGCATGATGGCGCGGCATGACATATGCGAATAGGCACCAGGAACCCCTTGAAAGGCGACTTTTTTGCCAGCTAGTTGCGTTGGGCTATCACTCACAATTTACCTCATAGTTGATGTGTGAAAAGGCGAAATGCCTATTGTGCCATGCGCTGGCGCGCACGTTCCAAATCGTCAGCAGTATCGATTCCACCAGGTGCAATGTCAATGAAACCAGTGGCTATGTGCATCCCCGCTTCCAAGGCACGTAACTGTTCAAGCTTTTCGGCTTGTTCAAGTGGTGATGGTGGCAAGAACACGAAGCGGGTCAGGGCGGCGCGTGTCCAGCCATAAACACCAATGTGATGATAAAGTGTATCTGCCCCAGTCGGAATGGCGGCGCGGCTGAAATAGAGCGCCTTGCCAAAACCGCTATCCTGCCAGCTGACGACAGCTTTAACGACCTGTGGGCGGGTGGCTTCTTCAGCGCTGGCTTTGGTCACCAAGGTTGCCAGATCAGCCCCAGTTGTTGCCAGACAATCAGCCAGAAGCGTGGGGATTTCAGGTGCCAGTTCGGGCAAGTCACCTTGCAGGTTTAGAATATGCTCGATATGTCGATCCGGATCGATGGTCTCAACCGCTTCAAACACCCGATCCGAACCAGATGGGTGATCGGCGCGCGTCATTACAGCCTTGCCACCAGCCGATGTGATGATATCGACGATACCGCGATCATCTGTCGCAACATAGACAGGGGCGATATTGGCTTCTAAAGCGCGTTCCCAAACATGCTGAATCATAGGTTTTCCGGCAATTTCAGCCAATGGTTTGCCTGGCAGGCGGCTGGCTGCCATGCGCGCCGGAATAATGATGATTTTTGTGTTCTTTTTTGCCATGATTGTGGCAATTCATCACATATTTGGGGTTTTCGTAAAGTAAATAATCCAAAACAGTGATGTTGGGGTTGAGAGACGGCAATAATTTCGGTACTTATCCTTCGAACGATTGGTGCCCTAGTGCCAACTAGTTGCAATATGATTTATGAGGAGCCCGACTTCGGGAAGTGCAATGGACGAATTGGGATTTAACAAACTCTTTGCCGGTTTTCTTATGGCAGGCCTTTTATTGCTGGCAGGTATCAAGCTGGCAGAGGTTATGGTGCCGCATAGCGATCTAGCTGAAAATGCCTATAAGATTGAAGTGCCGGAAACATCAGCTGTTGCCGATGCCGCGCCTGTTGTCAAGGCGCCTGAGCCAATCTTGGCGATGCTGGCCGATGCCGATATTGCCGCCGGTGAAAAGCTGTCAAAGAAATGCACTGCCTGTCATCTGTTTAATGCTGGTGGGGATGCCAAGGTTGGTCCTGCATTATGGAATATTGTGAATGCTGCGAAAGGCGGAAGCGAAGGCTTTGGCTATTCGGCGGCATTAGCAGGTTTTGGCGGGGCGTGGGATTACGCATCGCTGAATGCATTTCTGGCGAAACCAAAAGCCTATATGCCAGGTACCAAAATGAATTTTGTTGGTCTGAAGAAAGTAACGGATCGCGCGAATATGATCGCCTGGCTTCGTCAGCAGGCAGATGCCCCAGCCGCCTTGCCAAGCGCAGATGAGATTACGGCGGAAACTGCGGCGAATGGTACCGATAGCTAAGCCATTATCAGCAACAAGCGCAGGCCAGCTCGCAACAGACGAGCTGGCTTTGTTTTTGACAAGTCTGACGGATTTGTCGCGGCCTATTATCACCACATATTTCCGTGCACTTCCCGATGTGATGACAAAAGCGGATAGCAGCCCCGTTACCATCGCCGATAGATCAGTCGAGCAGGCATTACGTGGTGCGATTGCCGCGCAATTTCCCGATGATGTGATTGTGGGAGAAGAATTCGGTCTTAGCGAAGCATTGTCCGGGGATGGTGTTGGAAATAGTGCCTATAAATGGGTTATTGATCCGATTGACGGCACTAAAGCCTTTGTCAGTGGCAAGCCTGCTTTTGGTACATTGGTCGGGGTTACACATAATGATCGGCCAATTGCGGGCCTGATTGATATGCCCGTGCTTGACGAAACCTATATCGGTACGAGTGAGGGCAGTTTTCTGAATGGAAACAGGCTGACAGCAAGCACGGTAACGACGATTGCTGATGCCAATATTGCAACCACCTCGCCAGAAGCGTTTTCACCTTATGGTCTGGCTGCTTTCAACAAAATCAGCAGGCTGGCAAAAATCACTAATTACGGTGGCGACTGCCATAATTTCGGGCTTCTGGCTGCTGGATTCATCGACGCCGTGATCGAAGATAGTCTGGCACCGCATGATATAATGGGGGTTGTGCAGGTGATGCGCGGCGCAGGAGCGATTGTGACTGATTTTGACGGTAATGATATTGACCTTGCTACAACAAATAGCCTTGTCTGTGCGGGGTCAGCCGAACTGCATCAAGCGATCATTGCCCTGATCCAAAACTAGGCGCAACATAGCGGTATGGACTGTATTTGGTGACGTTTGACAGGAAGATAGACGCATGATTTCGATTGGGTTTTATGGGCATGATGATGACCGCGAGATGTGGCGGCAGCGGTTGACGCCGCTATTGTCTGATTTTGATATTATCAATTTGGAATCGGATGCTGGCATGAAAGCCGATATTGCCTTGGTCTGGGCACCGCCAAGAGGGGCGCTGGCGCAGATGCCACATTTGCGGGGCATTATCATGCAAGGCCAAGGCGTCGATCATATGATGGGCGACGATACCACACCGCGTTCAGTGCCATTGGTGCGGCTGGTTGATCCAGATATGTCAGATGCGCTGAGCCATTGGGCGATTCTGAATGCACTGGATATGTGGCGTGATGGCGCGCAATATCGTGCCCAGCAAGCCGAAAGAATATGGAAACCGATTGAACAACGCCCAGCAACAGGTGCGGTGATTGGCATTATGGGGGTTGGTGCGATTGGCAATGTTATTGCCACGCGTTTTGCCAGTCTGGGGTTCAAAGTCAAAGGCTGGGCGCGCACCAGACGGACGCTTGAGCATGTCGAGATGTTTGCAGGCATGGACGAATTGCCGTCATTTCTGTCCCAAACAGATATTGTCGTGTCGGTGTTGCCGCTAACCCCGGCGACAAGCAATATCATGAATGCAACTTTTTTTGATGCGCTTGCTGATGGTGCCTTTATCATCAATGGTGGACGTGGTGGCCAATTGGTCGAGGATGATTTGTTGGTGGCACTTGATAGCGGCAAAATTGGTGGCGCGGCACTGGATGTCTTTGTTACCGAACCATTGCCAGCAACACATGCTTTCTGGACGCATCCGAAAATCAGGGTCTGGCCGCATGTTGCCGCGCAGACCAATCCGCAAACAGCGGCCCGACAGGTGGCCGCGGCGATCACGGATATCATGGCAGGCGAAGAGCCAGCGAATAAGGT
>JABJBD010000135.1 GCA_018668795.1 Candidatus Puniceispirillum sp.
ACAAGGCGATTGCCCAAGCCGCCGCCAAAGCTATGCAGAACGGTACCGACATTATCATTGGCCCGCTTTTCAGCAGATCAGTCGAACAGGTGAAACAGATTGCTGATTTCAATGCAATTCCGATGATTGTCTTTTCGAATAATGTCAATGTGGCAGGCGCGCAAAGATGGGTTATGGGTTATCTGCCCGAACAACAGCTTGATACGCTTTTAGGCTTTGCCGTTGCTGAGGGACGCGAACGTTTTGCGATCCTTGCCGAGGATACAGATTTTGGCAAACGTCTAGCAAATCATGCGAAAACTAGGCTTCAGGAATTTGGTTTCAAAACCGAGGAAATTGCCATTCTATCGGCTGACGATCTGGCGGATGAAGCCATGCTGAAGCGCAAAATCCGAAATTTTGCACGTTATAAAGCACCAAGCGACGATGAAGAGGTTCTGGTAATAGAGTCGCCTTATGATGCAGTGGTCTTTGCAGGTGGCCCGTCCTTTGCGCTTCGAACCGCGCCTGTTCTGGCCTATTATGATGTTGGCCCTGATAATAGTCTGTATCTGGGCACGGCTTTGTGGAATCAGAACCAGTTGCTTAGTGAACCGTCTTTGCAAGGCGGTATCTTTGCCAAACGCCCAAGCGTGGCTGATCCAGTTTTCGAGGAAAGCTGGGCGCAAGTCTGGCCGCATGATGGTTCCGGACAGCTGGCACGTCTGGGGTTTGACGCGATGGCGCTTGTGTCTTCGCTGACCGAAATAGACCGTGCAGACTGGACGGCAAAAATCACCAATGATTCGGGCTTTAATGGCTATAGTGGCCCATTCCGCTTGCGAAATAATGGTAGCAATGTGCGCGCTTATGAAATACGGCGGATCTGGGCTGGTAAATCCGACATTATCCAGCGTGCGCCAGGTAAAATTTAAAACCCTGAATATCAATTTAAAACCTGAATATCTGGGCAGATTATAGAATCAATTCGGCAAGGATGTGATTAAGCCGAATCGCGCCAGATTCGCTGGTACGGATATGTAGATGCGTGATTTCGGTATCGTGAGTGTCAAACTTTGGGGCTTCAAACTTGGGAGTGTCGAACTGGGGAGTGTCGAACTGGGGAGTGTCGAACTGGGGCGTTGCCACAAGCCATCCAGCATCAAGGCATTTTCGTAACCCCTTTATATCAAGCCAGTTGTGATAATCACCACATGCCGCGCTTATTTGTGATAGTGACAAGCCAGATGTCAGGCGTAATCCCATCATCAGCATTTCTGCCGCCCAGTCATTTTGGCCATCGGTAACAAATGTGTCGGTGGCATGTCCATCTTTGGCAATGGCGTCAAGCCAGCCAGCCGGACTGCGCCGCGTGCTGATGCCGATACGGCTGTTCTTATGTGCAGAATCCTGGCGCGTAAAGCGGCTATGTGCCCCCGGCCCGATGCCAAGCCAGTTGCCGCTTTGCCAGTAAATCAGATTATGCCGACATTGATGACCTGGCTTGGCATGATTGGAGATTTCATAGGCAGGCAAGCCTGCATTCTGGGTTAGGTCGCGGGTGATGTCGAATAATGTAGCAGCATGGTCGTCATCAAGCGCCATGGTTTCGCCGCGTCGCTGGCGCGTGTAGAAATGCGTTCCTGATTCAATGGTCAATTGGTATAGCGATAGATGATCCAGTCCCAGCGCCAAGGCGGCAGATAATTCATCATGCCAGTCTTTGGGTGTTTGGTCAGGCGTCGCATAGATCAGATCAATCGAGATATTGTCAAAGGCAGATCGTACAGTGGCTAGTGCCGTTTTAGCATCGATGGCGCTATGTTCACGCCCCAAAAAGGCCAATGTTTCATCGCGCAAGGACTGAACACCCATAGATACGCGATTAACGCCTGCATGATGAAAATCCAGCATCGTGCTGGCTTCAACCGAAGTTGGATTGGCTTCGGCGGTGATTTCGATGTCGGGCATAAAGCCAAAAATATCAGCAGCCTTGTCAATAACAGCCTCGACAACAAAGGCAGGCATAAGCGAAGGTGTACCGCCGCCAAAGAAAATGCTGGATAAGGGCGTGCGGTGATCTAGCTGATTGGCCATATAGGCCATTTCGGTATGAAAAGCGGCAAGGAAAGCATCTGCATCAATATGCGTGCTGACATGCGAATTAAAATCGCAATAGGGGCATTTTGCCTTGCAGAAAGGCCAATGCACATAAAGTCCCAGTGGTGGTTTACAGGGGCGTTCAGGCGTTCGCGGTGTGGATCTGGTCGGGGTCTGTTTCTGGGTCATGTTTCCGCAAACCTTGCGCGGTTAATCATGCTGGTCATCTGCCCGATGGTTAAAACAACGGTGCAACAATTTGGCAAAGGCATCGGCACGATGCCCGATTGCATGTTTTTTATCAGGGTCCATTTCACCAAAGGTTATATCATAGCCGTTAGCGACAAAAACCGGATCATAGCCAAATCCATTCTGGCCGCGCGGTGGCCAGACAAGTGCGCCTGTGACTGTGCCTTCGACGGTTTCATCATGACCATCCGGCCAGACAAGTGACAAGGCGCACATAAAGGCTGCTTGTCGATCCGATGACCCACTGGCCTGCAAGGCATCTTCGACCTTTTGCATCGCCTGGGCAAAATCCTTGTTTGGTCCTGCCCAACGCGCCGAATAAATGCCCGGATCGCCATTCAAAGCCGCCACCGCCAGCCCCGAATCATCTGCCAGTGCGGGCAGACCCGAAGCCAGTGCCGCGGCGCGCGCTTTGAGAATGGCATTGCCAATATAGCTGGTTTCGGTTTCGTCTGGCTCATCAAGACCAAGTTCGCCTGCCGATACCAAGCTAATGCCAAAGCCATCAAGAAAGGCGGCAATTTCCGGAAGCTTGCCCTGATTATGCGTGGCAATCACAAGTTTCGAGTCGGTAAAGGCGCGCGGTGGCATGATCTGTAATCCTGTCTGGTGCTATGTAACCAAATGTTACAAAATGTAACAATGCTGTTTTGCCCATAGTTTGGCACATATGCCTGTTTGATGACTTGTTTGATTATGCGTTAGCCAGCAAGCGCCGGGTCATTATGTACCGCTTCATCCTGTAAGGTGAATAAAGTTTTGCTACCCGCTTCGGCCAGATCAAGCATTGTGTTGAGCACATCACGCGAGAAAGGCCTTTCTTCGCCAGTTGCCTGAATTTCAACCAGACCACCATCAGCCGCCATAACAAAATTGGCATCAATCGCGGCGTTGCTGTCTTCGTCATAATCAAGATCAAGCACAGCATTGCCATTGTAAACACCGCATGAAATGGCCGCGACATTGTCAATGATAGGCTGGCGGGTGATGGCACCAGCCAGCAGTAATTTTTCACAAGCGATTTTCAGCGCTACCCATGCGCCAGTGATGGATGCGGTGCGGGTGCCGCCATCGGCCTGAATAACATCGCAGTCAATTTTAATCTGGCGTTCGCCTAGGGCTGGAAGATCGGTAACAGCGCGCAATGATCGGCCAATCAAGCGCTGAATTTCGAGGGTGCGGCCCCCTTGTTTACCACGTGCTGCCTCGCGGTCGCTTCGTGTATGAGTTGATCGCGGCAACATGCCATATTCAGCCGTGACCCACCCTTTGCCGGCATTACGCAAAAAGGACGGTACGCGTTCATCAACCGAGGCGGTGCATAGCACATGCGTGTTACCACATCGCACCAGACATGACCCTTCGGCATGAAGCGAAAAGCCTGATTCAAGAGAGATAGAACGAAGCGCATCATGTGCGCGGCCAGATGGACGTGTCATAGGTCGGTTCCCATTAATGGTCAGCCTTGTTGAAAGCTGAGGTGAGTGGCAAAATGAACATGCAAGATTGACCTGCGGTGGTAAATCATTTTAGGTATTCTTTATGACGGAAGCCAGCATAAAGGGGCTCACCCCCCGCGCCCTTGATATTTTTCATACTTTGGTGAGTGCCTATCTTGATGGTGGGCAGCCAGTGGGATCGCGCACGCTGGCCAAATTATCGCCTTATGATCTGTCACCTGCCTCGATCCGTAATAATATGAGTGATCTTGAAGAGGCTGGCTTGTTGTTTTCGCCGCATATTTCGGCTGGACGTATTCCGACGCAAAGCGGGTTGCGGCTGTTTGTAGATGGGTTGATGGAATATGATGTCAATCTGGCCGAAGACGAACAAAATTCAATCGATGGTGAATGTGCCGCGCGTGGTATCAGCGTTAGTGAATTGCTGGAAAAAACAAGTAGGACGCTTTCTGGCCTGTCGAAATGCGCTTCGCTGGTGCTGTCGCCGCCTAGCGATGCGGCGCTTCAGCATTTTGAATTTGTGCCGATTGGAGATAATCGGGCGCTGGCGGTGCTGGTGCGCGCCGATGGTCAGGTGGAAAACCGGCTGATTGACTTGCCTGTCGGGGTGCCTGCCAGCTTGCTGACCCGCGCCAATAATTATATGAATGCAAAACTTGAAGGCAATAATATGGCCGCGGCTATGCATCTGATCCGCAGTGAAATTGCCGCCAGCAAAGCCGAAATTGACGAGCTGACCGCATCGCTTGTCGAACAGGGGCTTGGATTATGGTCGGATGGCAAAGGTGATGAAGGCGCGGCACTGATTCTGCGTGGCCAGTCAAATTTGCTTGAAGATGTGCAGGATGGCGATGATCTGGCGGAAATACGTGGTTTGTTCGATGCGCTGGAAGCCCGCGAAAACGCCTTGCGTCTGCTGGATGCGACCAAGGATGGGGACGGCGTGCAGATTTTCATTGGTGCCGAAAATAACCTGTTCACCAATACGGAATGTTCTCTGGTGATCGCCCCCTATCGAAGCGCCAGCCGTTCGATCATTGGTGCGATTGGCGTGATTGGCCCGCGCCATATGAATTATGCCAAAATCATTCCGATGGTTGATTATACCAGCCGCGCGATTGCCCGGGTGCTTGGCCGCTAGGCGATCATCTAGCTAGAATGCCGAGGATAGGTTGGTCAGCATTTCATTCCATATATGGGTAAGTTGCTGGCCTGTCTGACTGGCGAGTTCGGATAGCGCATCAAGATCAAGCGCAATCATATTCTGGGACAATAGGACGCCAAGCGCGATACCAACGCCGACGCCAACCGCAATCGCAATCGTCAGAATGCTGATGCGTGTTCGGGTGCGGGATTTGGATGCTGGTCTGGAGGTGCTAAGAGCTTTGGGCGGGGATTTTAACTCAGGCGGCAGGGGCGGCAAATCAGCATGGCAGGCCGGACAGCTGAATTTATGACGTGCGCCCGCCGCATCAATATCAGGGATCAGCACCGGTATATCACATTGAGCGCATTCGATCTGGCGGTTTGAGCGGGTTATATTGTCTTGGCGCCGCGGCGTGGGATCATCCGAATCAAGCGGGGGGGCAAAGAAAAACCCACCACAAGCATGACAGGCAATCGGCATGTTTTCATATTGGCTCAAGGCATTTGGGATGTTGGCTTCATCATCACAATGTGGGCATTTCAAGAGCATTTTGTCGTCCTTTAGCAACCATAGCCGTCATTAAGGCAAGTCATAACGGTGCGCGGCATATCATGCTGACATTTACGATATTTCGCCAATCATAATATGTAATAGCGGTAAATCATGAAAAAGACGTTAATTAGATGATTGTTTGGTATTTGGGGATGCGATCATCATTGGCGTCTAGCGATCAGATGCGGGCTTATCTTCCTGCGTGGCCTGTAATTCCTGCGTGGTCTGTAATTCCTGCAATGTGCTTTTGACAGTCGATTGCACCAGATTGGATAATTCTTCGCGGATAACCGATTTAACCGTGTTGGCCACAAGATTGTTCAGATCAAGCAAATCAATCTGGGCAGGCGTTTTTGCCAATATAGCCGCATTGTCAGCCGTGTCCGATGTGGTGGGGGATGCGGGGGACGCGGTGGTGGTTGATGTTTCGGATGGGTCAGCTTTGCCAACCGCTTCGGCAATGTCGGCCATAACGCTTTCGATCTGGTCATTACCAGCGACGATACTGTCCAGCGGGGTTGTCGCAACAATGTCATCAACCGCCCGTTTGACAACATCTTCAAGTTCGGCATCAGAAATCTGCCGTGATCCGTTATCATAGGCAGGCACAGGCGGTGCGGTTGGCAATACCGATTCTGGCGCGGCGCTATCTTTATCATCCTGAAGACCCTTATCATCTTCAGGATCTTTATCATCTTCAAGATTGGCCGCCATTGACCGCAACATTTCGATCCGGTCAAAGACAGGCGTCTGCGCGTCGGCATTAGGCGCGTCGGCATTAGGCGCGAGAGGCCTATCTGTTTTGGGGGTATCTGTTTGGGGGGTATCGGCACGCATCGCTGTCGGGCGTGTGGCCATGGGAATATCGGCTGTCATAGGGGGTTCGGATTTGACAATGGCAACCATTGGCACGCCATCGCCAATGACAGTCTCGGCCTCTTTATAAAGAGCCTCAATAGATTTCAACGCTGCGGTGCCACGCATTGCTTTACCGACCTACCAGTTATCAAAAGGATATTAAGACGATTATTAAGACGATATAGGGTCTTAAAAGGCCTCATCTTGGATATCAAATTTAAGAATACGTCATATTTTTGTCATTTTGCCAGCATTTTTCACTCTGATGGTGCCGGAAAATTGACAGATTTTGCCTGTCAGCCTGTTTCATTACCCCTTATTAACCTGATGGCGCATGGATAAATATCCATGAAACCAACTTTTTACGGCTGTTTTTGGGTCATTTTGCCAATAAAAAGCAAGAAGTGCGACATTCTTGCACATTTCCTGTCTTCTACCTCTTGGATAGGCGCCCAAGGATGCCTAAATAGCGGTACAACATCTGATTCGCCTGAAGGACCACCGATGAACGAGAATGCTAAAGACAAAAAAGCTGTCGATGATGACGCTATAGCCAAAATGACAGCCTCGCAGGATGATGCTGATACCAAAACAATTCTGCCAGATGATGGCAGTCTGGAAGCGGTGCTTGCAGATGCTATTGAAACAGCGCCAGATGCCGATGCAGATGGTGAAGCAAATGCGGAGATTGATCCTTATGATCAGCTTCTGGCCGAACGCGATGCGTTGAAAGACCAGCTTTTACGCGCGCTGGCCGAAAGTGAAAATACCCGCCGCCGGAGCGAGCGTGATGTGCAGGCGGCCAAAAAATACGGCCATACAGGCCTAGCGCGGGATCTTGTCGGTGCGATTGATAATCTGGCGCGTGCGCTTGATATTATGAAAGAAGATGATTTCAAGACAGGTAGTTTAAGCGAAGCCATGTCAAATGTGCTGACAGGCATTGAACTAAGCTGGACCGAAATTATGTCGATCACCGAAAAGCACGGTATCAAGCAGATTAATCCAGCTGGTGAAAAATTCGATTATAATTTTCATCAAGCGATGTTCGAAGTGCCTACAGCCGAAACACCGCCCGGGATGGTTGTTGAGGTTCTGCAACATGGTTATGTCCTGCATGACCGTTTATTGCGCCCAGCCATGGTAGGCGTATCAAAAGCACCAGATGATGCCGTCAAAGATGATGATAATAAGACCAAAGCGGAAGATAGCGCGGGAAGTGAAGGTGCTGACAACAAGGGTACATGATGCCCCCTTGTATGACAAAATTTCACAACTATATGACTGATATAAACGACATTTAATTCACCAAGCGGGCGAAAACATGCGATCGCAAGTGAAATTTAGAGGCCTGGCCAGCGTTAATGAGCCACCCTCTTGGAAGAAAGGAGATTAAAATGGGAAAAGTAATTGGAATTGATCTGGGAACAACAAATTCATGCGTAGCGGTGATGGATGGTTCCGAAGCCCGCGTTATCGAGAATACCGAGGGGGCACGTACAACACCATCGATGGTTGCCTTTGTCGATGATGAAGAAAGACTGATCGGTCAGTCAGCAAAACGGCAAGCTGTGACCAACCCCGAAAATACATTATTTGCGATCAAGCGCCTGATTGGCCGCCGCAATAGCGACAAGATCACAAAGGATTTTGCCAAGCTGGTACCGTATGATCTGGTAGCGGCCAAAAATGGTGATGCCTGGGTCAAGGTCAAAGATGAAGAATATTCACCAAGCCAAATTTCAGGTTTTGTTCTGCGCAAGCTGAAAGAAGATGCCGAAGCCTTTTTGGGCGAAAGCGTCACGCAAGCGGTCATCACTGTCCCAGCCTATTTCAATGACGCCCAGCGTCAGGCGACCAAAGATGCTGGCAAGATTGCCGGTCTGGAAGTGCTACGGATCATCAATGAGCCAACCGCGGCGGCATTGGCCTATGGGCTTGACCGGAAAGAGTCCGGCCTGATTGTTGTCTATGATCTTGGCGGTGGTACGTTTGACGTATCGGTTCTGGAAGTTGGCGACGGCGTGTTCGAAGTTAAATCAACCAACGGTGATACATTCCTTGGTGGTGAAGATTTTGACCATAGCATCATCGATTATCTGGCAGACGAGTTCAAGAAAAGCGACGGTGTCGATTTACGCAAAGACAAGCTGGCTTTGCAACGGCTTAAAGAAGCTGCCGAAAAAGCCAAGATCGAGCTTTCATCATCTTTGCAGACCGATGTGAATTTGCCCTTTATCACAGCAGATGCATCAGGTCCGAAGCATATGAATATCAAGCTGACCCGCGCCAATCTGGAAAAGCTGGTAAGCAAGCTGGTTCAGCGTACCTTGAAGCCATGTCAGGCCGCATTGAAAGATGCTGGTGTGACAGCAAGCGAGATTGACGAAGTCATTCTTGTTGGTGGTATGACGCGGATGCCGAAAATCATCGAAACAGTGTCCGAATTCTTTGGTACGGAACCACATCGCGGCGTGAATCCAGATGAGG
>JABJBD010000123.1 GCA_018668795.1 Candidatus Puniceispirillum sp.
CTCTTCGGCACAGGGCCGGGTAGGGCCTAGACTGGGTTGTACGTTGCGCTTGGGAACTTAGGGCATTTGTTAGCTTGGTGAAGGCGATGAGAAGTAATTTCATGCGTCAAGTGAAGGTTCAAATCCTGCCCCCGCAACCATTAAGACCCTACAAATACCGCTATCCTCTTGGATGGCGGTTTTTTTGTGTCCAGAAATTGTAAGCTGAAGTATCGCTGCTAGGCCCCCTATAAGCTCAACCTTTGGCTTATCGCGGCTTTCACCTGGTGTTATGTCGATCCTGTCGATAAGGGACCGGATAATAGTTACCGCTTCTTGTTGAGTGTCTCCATCAGAGAAAAGTTTAACTATTTGTTCAATTCGACGTTGGTATAGATGTCCAATATTGGGATGATTATCGACTTTAACCGGCGGTGCAACTTGTTCCAATGAAGCTAGGATCATTGCCTTTGAGATTTCTAGTTGAGCAAGTGTTTTCCAACGCTTCAGTATCATAAGTGAGAAAGGTTAGAGTGCTGTGTTTTTCCGGCATAGTTCAATCACTTGTGAATTACACGGTTTTTAAAACCTTTGGATAAAAATTTATGTGGCCATATTTGGAAGGGTTGTTGAGGAGGTTTTAGAATTTGCAAAGCCATTGGAATAACAAAATTGTAATGCGCTTGCAGCAGTTCGAAACCTCGACAAAAGCTAGCATCTATCAAAATATTCTCAATATATCATAACACTTTGAAAATAATTTTGAGGCTTTTTTCGGTCAAGAACCCCTTAAAAAATTCTTGGTTGGCTTCCAGTTACTTAAGACTATATCCTTTTTAAGGTGATTGGACGTATTAGATTATTGTTTTTATTTCCTATTCTGAGTTAGTCGAATATCCAGCTGCGAAGCTCTAAAGGTGTGAGGGAAGCCGTATATGACAGGCAGCCTTCTAAATATAAGGTCAGTATATTAGCATCCCAACTGGCAGAACAGATTTGGATAAAGCTAAGCAGTTTACGCCTGATAACTGACCAGAATAAAAAATTCTACAGAAGAATGGTTCGCCAAGTGTGACGTAAAAGCCCCCCCACAGCATCTTGCTTTGCTGTTGCCGCGTGTTTGGCACGTCAAATTAACCTATTTCAAAAAATATGTCTGGAGCAAAAATCCACCTAACGGTTCCATTGTGTTGTCAGAAAGGAATTTTCTGATGAACAAAACACAACTTAAACCGATTTTGTTTGCCCTTATTCTGCCAACAGCGATCGCGGTTGATGCCGGGGCGCATGAGCGCGCTCGCAAAGGCCATGTTGTTGATGTGCAGCCGGTTTATGAAACCAGGATCGTGCATCGTCAGGTCTCTGAAATCCGCTGCTATACCGACCGCCAGACCAGCCGCAAACGGCTTCATGATGCGGTGCTTGGCTCATTGATTGGCGCTGCTATTGGCAACGAAATGTCGAATGTGCCTGGCTTAGGCACATTGGGTGCGGCTGTTGGATTGGGTCTGTCTGAGTCACGGTATCGGGATGCTGAAACATGTAAAACCGTCTGGCGTCCCGAGCGGCGGCGGGAACGGACTTTGTCTCATTATGACGTGTCTGTGGCACATCGGGGACGGGTGGTGCGCCTGCAAAGCGAGTATCCCTACCACATCGGCGAACATATCCGTTTTGCCCGTTAATGCAATCTAGCCATCTTTAGATCTCACCGGAGCCAAAAAAATGAAACATATAAACTCAAAACTGAAATTCGCCCTTGCCGTATTGGCAGTGCCAGTAGCGCTGTCTGCCTGCCAGCCCATAACAATGTCAGGCTCGGCGGCGGCGATTGATTATCGCTATGAACGGTTTGCCGACATGCAGGTTAAAGCCAATTATGACGCGTGCCGCAAGACCGCCTTTGCGCTTGATAAAAATGCTGGCGCTGATGTGTCACGCTTTTTGGCAAGTGCCGAAAAATTTGAAAGTTGCGAGCTAATGCTTGGTGATTCTGGTTCAATCATTGACCGGGATATGCGGTTGAAGGCCATCGCCATGGGCGTGCAAAACTATATCAAAGGTGGTGATCTTGCCAAAGCGCGCACCATGCTTGAGCAGTTTGAGCAGGTCGCCGATGGCGCGGATCTTCTCTATCCGGACTCAACCTCTTTTCTCGCCAGCATGCATGTCTTGTTGAACGCGCCCCACAATAAAAACGCGCTCCAACTTGCCAGTCAGAATGCGAAGGGCGAGATCAAGGATGAAATTCGTCGGGCTTGGTATTGGCAGACAAATTGACCGGCCAGCCCCGTTAAAGTTCAAGAATAGAAGGATTGTCTCTTATGTCAGGATTTAGAACCATCATTATTGCAACGATTGCGTTGGTTGGTGTCAGCCAAATGCAGGCCGCTGTCGCTTTTGCAGAAATAGACCGGCAATGGCGTCCACAATTGTCGGAAAAAATTCTGCTATTGCCGCCAAAACATATGAATGACGCAATCGAGCAGGATTTTAGCAAGTCGGGCCTTGCCCAAAATATGACTAGCGTGGAAACGCAGCTGTTTGATCAGGTCAGTGCCATCGGCCAGCTGAAACAGAACCTGTCACGCTATGATGAACAAGAACAGATTGAAGCACGGCACCAGATTATTGTTGGTAAAAAGACCTATATTGAATTGCTGGGCCAACAAATCGATCTGAAACGCGAACGTCTACATACCAAACTTGGGTTGTTGAAACGCCTTGATCGCAATTTGTCAAGCGACACAGCCCAGCAAAAAGTGGCGTCGGATGTCGCGCAATTGCAAGCGGATGCCAAATCACGGATCGAGGGGATTAGCAGTAAATTGCGTGAACAGATAGCGCTTGAACCTTTGACCAAGGAAACCAATTTCAGCAAAGCCTTTGACAAGAATATGGCGGCCATTTCTGCCCTGAAAGACGCTATTGCCAGCCACCGTATGCAAAGCCGGCTTGGCCTTGATAGCGGTGCAACCAAGTCCGATATGCTGCGCCAATTGATGTTGGATACTGAAGCAGATTTGGCGCTTATCGGGATCGAAACCGAGCTTCTTGGGCATATGGCACATTTACTATCACTTGATGCAATGGCGCTTGCCGAGGATGTCGCTGCACAAAGTTTCACTGTGGCGACGAAAGCCCAAACCTACAGCAGTCCATCGGATGCTGTGCCCCTTTTCACACAATAAAATATTTGGAGATCAACTGATGAAAAAAATTATACTTGCCTGCTTAGCCTTTGCAATCGCTGGCGGCGCTGCTGTATCAGCCATGGCTGGTTCGTTGGAAAATCTGGAACGCGAGCGCGCCCTTGCCATCGCCGCGCTACTCGATAGCACGATCGATGTTGAGGCTAGGTGGAACAAGCTCAATCTGTCTACGGCTCGGCTTGCCGATCTTGAGGTAATGGTGATCAATGACAAATCGTTGAAAAGCACTTATTCGCCGCGGGTCAAACATGCGCTGTCGAATTATGAATTGACCTTTTTGGCGCATGCCTCGGCTGAAGATGACAAGTCGATCGCCGCTCATTGGTTTGAACGCATCGGTTTGAGCACGGATCAACTAATGGCGTCGCGGCTCGCCAAATGACCGGTGTTTCACAACAAATGCAGCCCTCTAGCATGTGGCGTGTCGACCTTGGCCTTGGCGTTCGCGCTTCGGCGGTGTTTGGCGGGCTGGTGGTAATTGGCCTCGCCTTGACCCTGCTTTTGTTTGGGGTTGCGCCAAAGGACCTGTTTGCCGCCGCCAAAGATACGTTGGGTTTATTGTTCATAGCCTTGGCGGTTGGGCTGGTGCTGACGGTGATGATAGCGGCTGCTAAAATCCGCGATACACAGCTCGATCGCCAGTTAAAGTCTGTTTGGCTTCACATTGGCCTTCATGCGGCTAATGGCATTGCCACAGTGGCTTTGACTTTTACCTTGTTTGGGATCAGCGCCGGTATTGGCGAGCTGGCCGCGGGTGATCTGAACATTGACACCATCAATACGGTAATTGCCAGCCTGACTGACCAGTTCAGCATGGCCTTTATGACATCGGTGGTTGGCTTGCCCCTTTCGGCGCTAATGCGCGTTGTGGTCGGTGTGACTGGCAAGCGTCAGGGGTTTTGATATCTGCAGATCAAACTCTGTGAGAGAACGGAAAGGTAAAGTTATGCGATTTCTCATTTTTAACATGGTGGTGTTTTTAAGCATTGGCTATTTATTCACCGCGGCACCTGGCCAGTCTGTTGGCAATTGGCTCGATGCAACTATCGATATGGTCAGTCGGATAGTGGCATCAGCCCCCCCAACTGCTGCGTCAAAAAAGATGCCGGCGCTGGAAGACAAGCTGGCGCAATTAGTGGTCCCAACGCCCCTGCCTGTTGCCCCACACAATGACGATATAAAAATCAATGGCAATACGATCCAAAAAATCATTAGTGATTCAGTAAACAACTATTTGGAGGAAATTGCCGCTGGCCGTGGCGGTGTTCAAGCTGATAATGCGGCGCCATTGCCGCGCGCAGCCGCTACCACTGCCGCACCAGCTGACCAGACCGCACCATTGCCAATTAATCGCGCCAGCCAGACCACGGTCACGGGCAAAATGCCGGATCCGGCCGAACAAAATACAACGCCGCCAACGGTCAGTCGGGCGCCAGCCGAAGCTGATGCATTGCTGGCAAGTGGGTTTTCTGAACTCTACCCAGCTGAACCAAAGGCGGTTTCTACAGCGAGTGATGAGCTGGCACCGCAGCATACGTTTGCTGCACCGGGTTTTATGAATTTGGGGGATCGCCAAGCAGCGCTGTCGGAATTGATCCAAAACTTGCAACTCACTTATTTAGAACGGGCAGGACAATAAATGCGCATCTGCCCAAAAAAGGGCACAGCGGTCCTAAATCTGGTGGCGATTGCGGCAATGGTCTGGCTTTACTGTCTTGATAAAATTGCTGCGGATCCAGTAGCCGCAATGCCAGGCCAGCCATCCTCGATGCAGGCACCTGATAGCGTGGAAGCAAAGATGCCTGTCGACCGGCTTGAGGCGGGAATTAACATGTCCAATATCAGGTTGCCGGCCCCACCACCAGTATCGGCAGCAATGCGATTGCCGCAAGCAGCAGTGTCACAACCATCGGCAAACAAACAAGTGTTGTCTGAGCTGTTCCCTGCCTCAGAGCCGGCCCTGGTGCCGCTGGTCCCCAAAACGGCGCAGGAGGCAACAGCGCGTACCATGCCAATGATCGCAAAACCCATCAATGTGAAGCCAGCCAAATTAAATCAAGTGGCGGTTAAGCCCTTGATGGTATCACCGGCGCAACGAAAGCCAACAGCGCTGGCACGTTTAGCAGCACCAGCACCACCGAAAATTATGAAGACACCTGCCTTGCGACCAATTACCGTGCCGCCTCCACCACAAACACGGGCCCCGCAGAAAACCGCGCTACAAGACTTAGATATTCGCCAAGCCAATTTGCTGAAAGGGCAGCGAACGCTGGACATGGTTGCTAACAAAGGGGGGCTGGATATGGAAATTTTCTGGCCGGATACCGAGCGACAATCAGCCTATCTTTATGATGTTATGACCCGGTGTTTTGGGATGCGTTCAGCGGTTCTAAATCGGGCTGGCGAAATGGTTTCAACTGCTGGCAAAGGCGAGGCCAATCATGCTGGACTATCCCCATTGATTCGACAGTTGAGACAACCGGCCAGTCGGGGCGAGGCGGATATAATTGCCAAAATTGTTGCCCAGCATCACATCCGCGGCGCGTATACGCCGGTGCGTATTTTCACCAAATCGGTTGATGCGCGTCTGGTTGATGGAATCGTACAGCTGACCGGGAAACCAATCGGCCCAAACAGTGTTTTACGGGCCGATTATGTGATCGATCGGGGGCGCGTCTTTGTCGCGAATATCACCCATGATGGCGTCCGGGCAGCCGGTCGTGTTTTGCTGGTTGACGGAGGCTGCTAGGCCAGATCAGCGGTTCAATGCTTGGTTAAAATCGCGTGTAACAACAAACCGCATATAGTCGGTTTTAAGGTCAATAATCTTGATAGCTGCACCGCCAAGATTGACCACTTTGCCGTCTGACAATTTATGACTGACCACCTTTGGACGGGTGATGTTTTTACCAGCCGCGTCCATTTTGCGGTAAATCATATTGACCACGGTTGCCGCCCCATACCCAGCATGAATGCCAGCTAACTCAATTTCATGTGTTACCAGGTCGGTAGACCCATTCACCTTGGTCTGATTGCTGTGCATGATCTCGCCAAGCCGGGCGACTCTCTCACCACCGGTCTCATAGACAGTTGGTTCGGTTACGTGTAACGGCGCGGCAGTTTGCTGGCACGCCGAAAAGGCCAAGGCACAAAAGCCAATCATTGCCGCATGACCGATGAACCGCCTTGATCTGTCTGCTGTCATTTTTTCATCCCTCAACATAGTCCCTGTGACTATCAAAACAATATTAGTGAAAGCAAGCAAGTTTAATTGTCGGTGGCTGAACCTTGGGCAAATCTGAACCCAGTTCCTGATTTTTCAATCCGCCGCATCATTTGTGCGGCTGGGCGAGGGGTGGATGACAGCGCGTTAAACCACGGCAACAATTCAGAATCAGGCCGCATCGAGGCCATGACCAGCAGGGTTTTTGCGGCGGATTTCATAGTGCTGTCCATGGTAAAACTTGGCAAGGTAACGCTTTGCTTTGGCGGCAGGGCAGCATGGTTTCGCAAAATCATGTTTGGTGCGGCATTGTCTTGATGGCTGTAAAGGGCGGTCCACACGCCGATGGGTTGGTCGGATCTGTTGCCAAGCGTTAGTTGAAACTGGCAGCCATTATTGATCCAGCTAGGCAAGGTGTTGGTGGTGATGGTGGCGGTTCGTGGCGCAGCGCAAGTGGCATCTTGCCCGGGGATCAGTCGTATTTCGATATGCACATCGTCGCCAAGCCCGGTAGCCCGGTGACGAAGATACTTTTCAAAAAAAAATGCGCCATTCACGTCTAGCCAATTGCCGTCTTGTCGCATTTCGCGCAGTTCCATAAATAACTCGCGATAGCGACCTTCTGTATCAAGCCGGGTCAAAGGGGCTGCAAACTTGATCGCCAGATGGCTGCTCACCGCAATGCAAGCAAGCCCGATGGCGACCGCTGCAATAACGCGTTTAACCGGCCGCCGCCCCACGACTAATGGGGCTGTTCCCCCAATGCCGGTGGTCAAATTAAAATAAGCGGCCATGTTGATGATTGATGTTACCGGCACCCATGTGATCGCCAGTTCCGACGGGTCGTCTTGCTCGATCGCTTGAATTTCGGCGATGTTTGCTGGGTGTGCGATCACCAGAACTGGGTCGGCAAAACGCGGCTTTTTGTCAAGCGCAGCGCGGGTCATCTGCCATTTTTTGTTGATCTCTCCAACCGGTTGGATAATGCCTTTCGGGGTTACCTTGCCGGTTGTCCACATAAGCGCGTGTGGCGAAATGGCCGCTGACTTATCAGGTTCGGCATGGAATAAATGCATAACAGTCAAACCCACCTGCCAGCTATGGCCTTGCGTGATCGGGCCTGACAAATCAACCCGGTAGGAGGGGTGACCCGTCATTTGTTCAATAAGACCGGTTGGCCGTCGCACAAAAGCATCATAAAGTGGGCTGATCGGCAGTTCTTGAAAGCTGTCCGAAAGGCACAGCACCGACCGGATGTCTGGATCTTCTTCTGTAATCGAAACAACCTCGACCGGTCCGTGGGTCGTGGCGATCCATATGGTTGGTAATGTCACTTAATGAAGAACTCCGCCGCTGGGTCGTTAAAGGCATCAATCACCAGATTGTCCTCGCCGACCATAACTTGCGATACGCCATTATGAACCGACGATAGGCTGATAAAGTTATAGTTGTTATTGTGACAGTAATAAAGATGTTGTGGGGTGGTTTCTGTCAGTTTGTGAATGCGGATGATCAGAAAATGGGCGCCGTCGTGGCGTGATGATGCCTTGAGTTCGAGATCAAATTGTTCACCTGTCCGTTTGTCCATCTGTGCACTGGCGGCGGCGGCTTGGGATGGCTGGGTATAAATGGCCATCGACCGCAACAATGCTGCAAACCGGCTGGCCTGTTTGGCGTTGCTGCCGATCTTTGCGATCGTCTCGGCATGTGTGTCAGGGGCGGTGGCGGCGGCCAATAGGTCGCCAAACGTCAGTTGCCGCACTGTATCAGGTTGATGGGCTTCAAGGCTTGTGTCCAACTGGTGATAGGTTTCCAATGTGACAAAATGCGCTGTGGCGTCGTCAAGTCCGATGGTTGGTTCGTCAGAGTGATGGGTCATGAAGTTTGTCCGTATATCTGTCTGAAGTGGTCAAAGAATAAGTCCCGGTCGGCGATGCAGCGGGATTGCAGTGACGGGGTACCGGATTGGGCGGTGGTAATGGCCGGGTTATTACTGACCAGTCGGTTCAATGGTGGTGCAAGACGTGACAATATTTCGATACCATTAGCCAATTCAGCGGTCCATGTTTCGACATCTTCGGTTGGCAATTTGCCAAGACCTTTGCGACGAAATTTCTTTTTTGCCTGTTGCAAGCGGTGCAATAAAAGTGGCATGACATCTGGCGCTGTATCAAGAAGGGTGGCGCTGATTTGCGCGACCAATTCCTGTTCATCAACGGGGCCGGTAAGGCGCGATCGCACATCTACGCCAACATCGCGCATCGCTTTTTGTTCAGTCACATCGGCCAACGGCAGGGCGGCATAAACAAAAGCTGGTGATCTTGCCAAGTAAAGCGAAAAAGTCGCCGCTTTGGCAAGCCCTTCTAAGGTGTCATGCAGCTGTTTGATCTGGCCTATCGCCACGTCATAGGCGCTAGTGTCGACAATGCCGTCCATCGTGTTCAGCTGGTTTTTTTTCTGGCGTAATGCCTCGATCAGGCGGGCTTGAACGGGGCCAAAAGTGACCAGACGCAGGATGGTTACAATCAGGGCTGGCCCATCGTCACCAAAATCTAGAAGCTGCGCTATATGGTCTTGTTCGGTAGCGGTAACTA
The DNA here is from genome assembly GCA_018668795.1 of Candidatus Puniceispirillum sp. GTDB lineage: Bacteria > Pseudomonadota > Alphaproteobacteria > Puniceispirillales > Puniceispirillaceae > Puniceispirillum. The sequence continues at coordinate 9,009 of JABJBD010000123.1, forward strand.
GTTTGATCGTTTGCAATTCTGCGGAGCTGATTTTACCAAGTTGCGATCCGATCGGGACATCGTCACTTGCGTCATCAAACATCGTCTTGGCTGTCTGTTGGTCTATCTGGTCAAGCGCTGCCTGCCCCTGTTCGCTCAGCGCATCGAGGCTAGTTTCCTGCTGGAACTGATTCCTTGTGGCGGCGCGGATGGCGTGCCGGAATCTCACCCAGTTTTGTACGCAATTGGTATAGAGTCGAAATTTGGAATCTGCATCAAGGCTGAACTGTATCCAAAAATCAACAATCAGCTCATTGTCAATATCGTTGACACTAATGGGGTGATCGGCGCCATAGCGCGCCGCTAAGAAATCGCGCAATGATCTAGCTTTTTTTTCCGCTGATGCTGTTGCCATATGGTTTCTCAGGAAGTGATAGATCTCGCGCGAGATTTCATTCGATATCGCGGTGACATCTTGCCGGTTCTTTGCTTTGGCGAGGCGGTTATAGAACGCCTCAAGCTGATCATAACCAATAATTTCTAATATCAGATCGAGAAGCGCCGAATGTTTGGCAATGTGAAACAGGTTCACATCAAATGTTTGGCTGCGATGACTGGCTTCGGCGATCGTTTGGGGGCGTGCGCTAGCCGGGGTGCTGGCAGCCGATTTCAGCCCCTGTCCAAGGCTGCGCGCTGTGAACGGTTGCGACATGGCAAACCAATGATAGAGCGCAACACCGTTTTGGGCGCTAACCGATAGAAAATGACACAACGGAAATATCACCTTTGCATAGCTATGACCGGCAAGGACTTTAAGAAGATTTTGCCGGGCTTGATCGCTGTGTCTTGGTCGTCCGTCGGCGACGGTGTCATCAAAAATCGTTCTTATCAGATCAAGCAGTTCATGGCTTGGACCATCATCTTGAACTGTCATTCGGTGCAGTAATTTATAGGAAATATTGGACATCAGTTTTGTTTTGTTATCTGCCGCGCGGCGCCAATTCGTTCACAACCGACAGCCATTTATCGACATGATTGATATGCGTTGTCAAAGCCGCCTTTTGATCTGGCTTAGCATGTTTTGCTAATGTTTGTACAGTAAGCAGGCGCTGCCCAGCACGCCGCCGCGCGTCCCCCATGACCTTTTTATCCACGGCATTTTGATAATGTCTCGATCGTGCCAATACCCGCGATACATAGTCGCGCGTGTAAGGCAGTACCCGGGCACTGCCGTTTTTCATCACCGCTGATCCGCCATTATAATGAGATAAGGCAAGATCGATGCGTCCATTGTATTTTTTAATCAAATGATCCAGGAATCTGACGCCGATGCGAATATTTGTCCGCGGGTCAAACAATGCAGCCCGCCCGGTTTTATAAAGGCCGAAAGCGGTGGCTGGCATGATTTGCATAATGCCAACAGCGCCTGCATGGCTGACAACATGTGGTCTGAAATTGGATTCGGTTTCGGCTACCGCAAGGGCTAATGATGGCCGCACATAGGTTGCTTTCAGGCTTTCTGAGATAATCGTCTGCTCGATCCGATCGGCTGACCAGTATGCTGCCGCCTGTTGCGCTGTCGCGGACAGTATCACCGCCATCACGGTAAAACCCACCAAGCCGCGCCGACGAAGGTGTGCGATGAACGCCCTCATTGGCTCGCCCTCTTACTTTTCAGACGTGCCTGCCATGCCGCATCAAGCTTGGTGATTTGCAGGTTTTGATGACCAACCTTACCGACAATCTCAAGGACCGCCGACAACTCTAGCTGGGGGTCAACCGCCAGCAGAATTTTTTGATCTGCAGGTAAAGCCGAAACATTAAGCCGGGTCAGATCTTTGTCGTAGAGCTGGCCGCCGCTATAAACAAATAAATCCATTTTTTCCCCGGTTGGGCCGGTGCCATTATTGCCCATTTTGATCTGTTGATTGGTTGGTGGGCTGTTCAATACAGCTACCAGCATCAAGATCATTAGGCTGAAGAATGCCATCGACAGTGCCAGGCCAACCTCGGCAAGAGGATTACCACCTTCGTCACTCAGCATCGCATTAGTCCCCTATTTTCCTATCAGTTCACTAATAGTGTTATGGGATCATTTGGCTAAGTTTTGATTTGGGTCAGTTATATTTAAGCGGGTTTCCGGCGCTGCCACGGCTGGTGCCGGCAGCGGTCAGCACAATTTGAATGGTCCCGGGCTTGACAAGCACATCGGCGCCGGCTTCAGGGTTGATGCCGATATCACGAAGACTAATGTCAATCCATTTTTGTAATTTGATATTTGAGGCCTCGCTGTAATAGGAAAATCGTGTATGCGGGCCAGCGTGCCGCATGTTGACGATCTTCAAGAAGTCTGGAAATTCATTCACCATTAAATCGATGAATTGGGTTCGTTGGGCTTGATTGAAATTGACTAGGTCAATCTGCACTTTGTTGACTGGGTCGCCAGCATCTGCCATCGCGCCAGATGGACTGCTGATCAATTTGCCAATACGCATAGCCAAGGTTTCGGCGATTTGCCGCGCGGCGCGGCTGCCCAATATTTGGGCGCAAGCGGCATCACAATCAAGTGGTAGCAAGAATCCATCGCCATCGATATGTGATGACACAACCTGGCTTGCTGTTGCCGACGATATAACCGTCGCATTCGATTGAAGGTAGGCATTCCGGTTGGCGGGTAGATGAAGCTGGGATTGCAGAAAAATGATCAGCACATCGCCATAGTGGGACTGGATTGCAGACAAGCGAGCCAACACCTCGGCGCGGCTGGCGCCGGTGATCTGGGCCTTGCGCGACAAGACGACAGGATCAAGCACAATAAAATTCATTTGGTTCAGCCGTGACTGAAACGCATCGGCAGCAGTTTTGGCAAGGCCGGATACGGCGCTATCGGTGGCGGAGGCATCAAACACAACGATTTGGGAATTGGCATGGCTAGCTGATAACGGGGTGGTAAGTCCGATCAACAGCAGCAATAGCATTGTCCAGCGATGCGCAAAATCTACGTGTTTCATAATCAATCCTTTAACGCCAAGACATCGTATTGCGTCACAACGTGATACAAACTGTTCCAAATTTTGCACCATTTTCCAAGATTAAACGCAGCTTCTTGTTGTGATATAGAATAGTAAAATCTTGTCCTGGCACCATCTGATGCTCGATGAAAAATATATGTAGCCATTTGGTTAGGCGTTGTTGTTTCGCTGTGGTTCGGTATGTGTAGCTTGCGTAATGACTTTGCGATGCGTCAACCAGATCGATCGCGACGAAGCCGGGAAATTCGGTTTCCATTTCCTCTAAAATATAGTTCTGCTGGCAACCGTTAAAATTTTCAATCGTCATGGTTACCATATATTCGTCGCCAGCCCATGGCGCGCCATGGGACCACGCCAGATCGCGGCTGTTATCTTGCATCTGGCGCGTTGCGCGCCGCGCCAGAGACAGGGCGGCAACGCGCAATTCGTCGCGGCTGACATCTTGCGCCACATCAAGGCTGGCAACGCTGCTGACAAGCCTGCCTGATGGGAGGGCAGTAATCCGCACTGTTGGCAGAACGCGATCATTTTCAACTGGTGACAAGTTTGTTTCGATCAACAGTCCAGCTTGTTTTTGTGATTTCAGCGCCGCGCTTAGCTGGTCAAAGAGGCGTCCTGAACCGTTAGCCAATGCGGGCCGAGCGGTGTTGGTTGTGGCCGCGCGTGGATCTGTGAGGCGCAACCCCAAATCAAGAAACGCTGCCTCGATTTCGCGGGCGAACCAGCGGCTTGACAGGTTTGCGCCATCACTTGGGTCGATAAAAGCAGGGATTACTGTGCTGTCGGCGACTGCTGCGTGAAATGGCGTGAATATCCCACCGAAGAGGCTGAATAGCCCCATATGAAAGATGATGGTAAGCTGCCGCAGTCGTGACCAAACGACCAGCTTTCTGACGGGCTTGACACGGAGATCACGAGATTTGGTGTGGCGTTGATACTGCATGCTTTTGGTGTCTTTCCTTTGCTCGGCACAGGACTTTCTTTACAATGCATTGGCGCGCCGAAGCCTATCTGCTTCACTGAGCCAATAGCGGGTTGTAGCAATCTTTTTACGCCATCGCGGTAGATCCGACAAAGGTTCGTACCGTGTATAAATATCATCCGGCGACCCTGTTGCATATAGCATCGTATCAATTACGGGTACGGTGGGTTGGTGGATGCCTGCCAATTCACGTTCAAAGACCGCGCGTGCGGCAAAAATATTGGCTACAATACCACCTGGATAACCGACAACGCGCGACATGGGCCAAGGGCCAAGAGCGTGTCCGTTGTTAAATTCAACAAGCGCCATAGCCACATCCCCCTTGTTGGCTTCGATAAGCTGATCCAAACTTTTAAGTCCAATTTTAATATTTATTGCAGGATTAAGAAGGTCATGACCATGATAGGGTCTGTCAAGCCGGTTTGGGTCAAGCTGAAAAATGCCGAGGCGCTGTGCCGGGCCAATTGCATCTGCATCAAAATTCGACATTACTCGAGCCACCCCCAATGCTAGTGTGGCATCAACATGCCTGGTTTCATGGGCTTGCTGCACCAAAAGCCGTTCCACCATTTTGCGAGATACGTCATCAGCGTGGGCAAGGTCGGTGAAGGCAAAGTGAGCCCCAAGAAAGTTAAGAAATACCCAAAATGAAAATGTACTAGTATAGCATCTGACCTGCCATTTGGTGCCTTTGACAAACACTTTTTTGACTACATTCAACATGTTTATGACCTCTTTGTCTCCGCTTGTTCAGTTGCGTGTTCAATCAATTTGACTAGGCTATGGGTGCCTTTGGTGCGTTTTTGATAGCTTTTGCGGGGCATGCCGCTTGGAGAGCTAGGGGCCTCATAAACCTTTCTTGTTGCAGTACGGGGTACTTATTCGCTAAAAAATAAATAATATTCTTAAACATAAACGTGTACGGTAAAAATTGGTCAAAGCATTTTTTGACAAAAAATGGCCAAATACATTTATGATAACAGCGACGGGAGCAACACTATCATGATGGACCAAACTAGAACATTACGCACATCAACACTCAGCAAAATTTCTAAACTGCTCGCCGCGGCAAGTGTGAGCGCATTTTGTCTAGTTATGGCCAGCAACGCTTTCGCGGCCTGTGAAAGCAACGCCACTTTCACTGCCAAATCCACCGTTAGCTTCAAGAAATCTGGTTTTGGCACAGCAAAGCCTAAACCGGAAGATCTTTCTCGTGGTAAGTCGGAGGCTCTGGCGAGTGCTTTTGAACAGTATGCCAATGAATGTTTAACCGGCGGGCAACTAAAAATATACTTGAGGGATAAATCAAAAATTATTAGTCAGATAGACAGTCTGACAACAGTAATATTTGAAGAACAAAGCCAAGATAAAAAAGCGCTCCAAATAACAACTACTACGAAAATTGCTGTGAATACCAACATGCTTGCAGCATTTTTCCAAAGTGAGGCACCTTCTTCGAAATCAGGTTCAGCCGCTTATATGGTTTATATTTTCGCTGGGCGTCAGGCCGTGCAAACTGTTGACGGTAGTTCAGGAGGCGGTTCCACAAAAGCGTTCAAAGCCAAGAATACTGATATCAGTAGTTCAAAGTCTGCTAGTTCAGATACCGAGATGTCGGCGCAACAAGGTGACACGCTTATGAGTGCGTCCCAAAGCGAGAGCATGTCAAAAACGGTTACTGGCGGAAATGTGGAACAAAAAGACGCAATTGTAACTGGAAACACCAGCGTTATGGGCTCCCGTGACTACCAGATGATTTCTACAAAAGGAATGGATGCAACTTTTAAAGAGATAATGACTGAGAATGGGTTTCGGCCAGTTCCGTATAACGCGACGCGCAGGAAGTGTGGCTGCGTAGATACAGAAATCATTGAGTCCGAGCTTGCCAATAGTGGAGAGCTTTCTGCCGATTCTTGGGACATGATCAGTATGTGCCTGGCAGACAAGTGTAACATCCCGTTTTTTGCGATAGGTACAGTTGATGCAAATACCCCGCAGAGAAGCAAAATCCGTGATGGGTGGTGGCAAACTCAGGCTAAAATCACAGGTAGGGTGGTTGATCTGCGTGAAATGTTCCCCGTAGATATTTCGTCGTTCAGTACGAAATATTACGACGGTATGGGCACAGCCGATAATGTTGCGCTGGAGCAAGCGATGAAAAAGATGACGAAAATCACTGCCAACGAAATTACGTCACAAATGAATGCTGCTGGAGTTCGTTAAGTGATTTGTAATGAGCTGAAAACTTTTAATCGGAATTTATTTCAGAAGGGGCGAGGCTCTATAAATTGGCTAAGCTGGACGTGCTGCTTTGCCATGTCCATTTTATCTGCTGAAGTTTTGGCCAGTGAAGAATTTAATTTTGATGCGCAGCCTGTTTATACTGTTGAAGAAATTCCAAATTTTGCAAATGTCTGTCAGCAGTATGTTGAA
>JABJBD010000110.1 GCA_018668795.1 Candidatus Puniceispirillum sp.
AAGCCGATCATCTGCCAAATTTGACAGGTACGAAATTTGCGCATCGCCCTGAAGGTCATGTGCTGAAAAGTGGCAAACGTCAGGCTGCGACTGGTGATTATGAACCATGGACGCCTGTTTGATAATGCTGACTTGCAATGAAAATGGCGCATTTGATGTGTCGTTGCTGATGGATAACCCTTATTAAGCAGGGAGCCCTAATAAAGCAGGGAGATGGTAAATGCAGCGCAATACACTTGAGATGATTATGGGGGCTGTGGTGCTTTTTGCGGCCGCAGGCTTTGTCACACTTGCTTATGAAGCAGCTGACATTCAGGGCACCAACGGATATGAAATTCAGGCCGAATTTGGAGCGACTGGTGGGCTGTCGGTTGGTGATGATGTGCGTATTTCGGGCATCAAGATTGGCCGTATAACGTCCCAGACGCTTGATCCGGATACCTACAGCGCGCGCATCGCTATGGCAATTAATCCAGATATTACGATCCCAGCTGACAGTTCCGCACGGATTACGGCGGCGTCATTGCTTGGCGGTAATTACCTAGAGCTTATGCCAGGTGCCGACGAAGACATGCTGGCGCCAGGCGCTGTTATTTATGACACACGCGATCCTGTGAGTCTTACCGATCTTCTGGGCAAAGCTGTTTTCGCAGGGGCAGATGGTGGCACGAACTAGCGCCGCGCCGCGGTGTCTAAAAATGCGAAAAGCCAAACTTTTGGTTGTGGCAATGGCGCTGTATGCCAGTTATGTCATGCCTGTTGCGGCTGACTGGATAGATGGCAAAAAGGTTGTTCTGCAAGGACTGGATAAAATCACCGCCCGTATCACAACTCTGACGACGCCTATAGATGTGCCTTTGCGCTTTGGGACGCTGGAATTTACAGTCAATCGCTGTGCTTTCCGGCCACCAGAAGAACCCCCTGAAAATGTTGCTTTTCTGTCGATTCTTGATCGTGGACATGATCTGTCAGCAGAACCGAAACCAGTATTTACCGGTTGGATGTTTTCCTCTAGCCCTGCGGTATCGGCAATGGAACATCCCGTATATGACATCACCTTGCTGTCATGCCTAGCCAAATAAGCTAGCTATCTGTCGGCTTGGGAAGGGTGTCCAGAAACCGCATTGTTATTTCGTCTGACGTGATGCCAAGCCCAAGATCGGCTGATGCCTGCATGGCTTTTTCTAGTTTCTGTTGAAATATGTCACGCGAAATTTCGGTAATGCCGAATTGTATCAGATGCGGGTTGGTGAATTGCGCATCTAGTAATTGAAAGCCACCTGCCTTTAACCTAGCTATGAGATGCACTAGTGCTATTTTTGAGGCATCGGTTGCACGTGAAAACATTGATTCGCCAAAAAATGCCGCGCGCAAGGCCACGCCATAAAGGCCGCCAACAAGCCTGTCTTTGTCCCAGACCTCAATCGAATGTGCAAAGCCCATTTTATGCAGGGCAATATAAAGAGTCTGAATATCCTTGTTAATCCATGTGTCGGTGCGATTATTGGCCAGTTCAGCGCACCCGCTGATGACAGCAGGAAAATCGTGATCGATAGTGACTTTGAAAGGTTGCTTTCGGACCGTACGTTTCAGGCGACGCGGTATATGAATGCCGTTGCCGATGGCGTTATCAAGCGGAATCAGCGCGCGGGTTTCAGGGTCGTAAAATCGTATGTCATCACTGTCATGCGCGTCGGCCATAGGAAAGACACCAAGCGCATACGCCTTGATCAATGTTTCCGGTGCAAAAGCATAGGTCTGCGACATCCGGCTATTCCCCGAACAAAGTCCCATATAACGCGAAGCTAGTCAGCCAGAAAGACTTCTTCCAGCCAGCGGATATTATAGCTTCCGTCTTTGATGCCTTCGGCGTCAACAAGACGCATGTGAAGCGGCAAGGTTGTCGGAATTGGTTCGACAATAAATTCCTGCAAAGCGCGTTTTAAGCGGGCAAGACAATGGTCGCGATCATCACCATATACGATCAGCTTGGCAATCAGGCTGTCATAATAAGGTGGTACCGAATAGCCCGAATAAAGACAGGAATCGACACGCACGCCAGGACCGCCAGCGGCATGAAAGGCGGTGACTTTGCCAGGTGTCGGCATAAAGGTTTCGGGATGTTCGGCGTTGATACGACATTCGATCGCATGACCAGTGAATGTTACATCCTTTTGGGTAAAGGATAGATGCATGCCAGCCGCAATGCGGATTTGTTCGCGCACCAGATCAATGCCCGTGATCGCTTCGGTGATCGGATGTTCGACCTGCAAGCGTGTATTCATCTCGATAAAGAAAAATTCTCCATTTTCATAAAGAAATTCCATGGTGCCGACGCCAAGATAGCCAAGCTTGCGGGTTGCCTCGGCGGCAACTGTACCTATCTGATCGCGCTCTTTGGCGGTGAGCGCAGGTGAAGGCGCTTCTTCAAATAATTTTTGATGTCGGCGCTGAATCGAACATTCGCGTTCACCAAGATGCACCACATTACCATGTGCGTCGGCAATGACCTGAACCTCGATATGGCGTGGCAGGCCTAGATAGCGTTCCAGATAAACGGTGTCGTCACCAAAGGCAGCTTTGGCTTCGGCTCGGGCGGCACTGAAGGCTTCGGCAAGGTTGTCAGCGGTTTCGGCAACTTTCATGCCACGGCCACCACCACCAGACGCGGCTTTGACCAAAAGTGGATAGCCTACATCGGCAGCGACCTTGCGGGCCTCGTCAATTGTATGCACGGCACCCGGAGACCCCGGCACCAAGGGCAAACCAGCCGCTTGGGCAGTAATCTTGGCTTCGACCTTGTCACCCATTGCGCGGATATGGTGCGGCTCAGGACCGATAAAGGTTAGATCATGTGCAGCTACAATCTCGGCAAAATCTGCATTTTCAGATAGAAAGCCAACGCCCGGATGAACAGCATCAGCACCAGTAATAGCCGCTGCCGAGAGAATGGCCGGAATATTCAGATAGGAATCAGCACTGCTTGGCGGGCCGATACAGACCGATTCATCAGCTAGCCGAACAGGCATTGAATCGGCATCGGCAGTTGAATGGACAATAACACTGGGAATCTTCATTTCCTTGCACGCACGAAGTACCCGCAAAGCAACGTCACCGCGATTGGTAATAAGAATTTTTTTGAACATGATGCTTATTCAACAATAACTAGCGCTTCACCAAATTCGACTGGCTGGGCGTTTTGCACAAGGATAGTGGAAATTTTGCCTGCTTTTGGCGCGGTGATCGGATTCATCACTTTCATCGCTTCGACAATGAATAATGTTTGGCCAGCTTTTACCGTGTCACCTTCGGAAATAAAGGCAGGGGCATCAGGTTCTGGCGAGGTATAGACAGTGCCAACCATGGGTGATGTGACAGCGCCAGGATGGCTGGCGAGATTGGCGGGTGCTGGCGCTTCGGCGGCAGGTGTTGCGGCAGGTGCAACAGGCGCAGATACAGGCGGCGCAACCGAAGTGACAGGCATTACCCCCGTTACACGTGACAGGCGAATCGACACGGCCTCGGTTTCATATTCGATTTCCGCAAGTCCAGACGCATCCAGAATGTCAGCCAGTTCCTTGACCAGTTTGGTTTCGGATTTGGACGATGTTGATTTTGGTGCAGATGCCATTTTAGCTCTCCGTAAGCGTATCAGCGATAAAATTAATAGCCATGTAATAAGATTGTGCGCCAAAACCGGCAACAACACCTTTTGCAATGGCGGAAATTAGAGACACATGCCGAAAAGATTCACGCGCATGGACGTTTGAAACATGCACCTCAATCACGTCGCCATCAAATAGCGCCAGCGCGTCACGCAAGGCAACTGATGTATGTGTCAGACCAGCCGCATTGATGACGATCCAGTCATAGTTTCCGGATGCATTCTGAATTTTGGTTATCAGCTCGCCTTCGCAATTTGAATGAAAGCTATCCATGCTCATGCCAGCTTTGGCACATCGTTCAGCGCATCCTGCCACAATATCAGCCATCGTCACATGCCCGTAAATATCAGGTTCACGCGTGCCAAGCATATTTATGTTAGGGCCATTCAGGACCAAAATGTGTTTCGATTTCGTCATGAGCGTCACAATACACTTAAATGAGCCAATTGGGAAAGCCCTAGAACAAAATCTGCTCTGGCCGAGGGTGCGGGGGGGTCTGATTTCGGTTTTGCGGTATCATTTTTGGTGATCTTTTGGGGGCATGTTATGGCGTTTAGCCTTGTTTGGCACGTTCAACAGCGATTAAACGCCGGAATTCGTCAATATCAACCGCGCCGCGCACAATTGTGTCACCAATGACCAATGCAGGGGTTCCGGTTAGTTGCAACGCTTCGGCGGCTTGCCGTGTCCGTGCGATGATATTTTCAACGTAAGGGCTTTGCATGTCTGTTTTGAGCTGGTCAATATCGATAGCTGCCTCGGTGGCGGCGTCGATAATGCTTTGGGTGGTGATTTTGCCGCGATAGGTCATCATATTGATATGAAAATCGATAAATTTCCCCTGTTTTTCGGCAGCAATCCCAGCCTGTGCGGCGACCAGTGACGACTGGCTGAGAATCGGGAATTCTTTGATCACAAAACGGATATCACTATCGTCGCGCAAAACCTGCTGAATCGGTTCAAAAACGCGTTTGCAATAACCGCAATTATAATCGGAAAATTCGTAAATCACGAGTCCGCCATCGGGGTTGCCCATGACCGGATCACCCGCATCATCAAAAAGAATTTGCATGGCCATTGCCTGGCGCGCCTGATCTTCGCGTTTGGCCAGATCCATCAACGCATCGCGCAACAGTTCCGGATTCGCAGTGATATAGTCCCTGATGATAGCTTCAAAGGCCGCTTTATCGCTGTCCTTTACATCGGCGCTAGCAGAGGGGGCATGTCCGGCTGTCAAAACCGTAGCTGTCATCGAGATGACAAGCAGCATCACAAGCTGATAGATTTTGAACATTCAAGACTCCTGCACGCAATCAAGTGGTTTTAGTATGTGGTTTGGTTGCTGTTAATGTCTGCTTATAGCAAGCAAGCGGGTGTTTGAACAGCGATCATGGGTCTTTCGTGCCATAGCGGAATAAAATATCATTGGCGCGGTTTCTGACGATGTCGTCGAGATCGGTGCGTGCCAGAACCCGCTTTGACAAATGCACCGCGCGGGCATTGTCACCGACCAGCAAAGCTTCGTCAGCAAGACTCATATCAGCATAGGAAATGTGCCCTGACCGGCCATAGGCAATGGCAAGCTGGCGGCGAACAAAAGCCCATTCAGGTTCAAATGTAGCGGCTATTTCAATTACTTCAATAGCGCGGTCAAGCCGGTTTTTCTGATTTGTGGCAATCAGCGCACGGCCCAGATTCAGCAGAATTTGTGGGCTGTCGGGACGCGCTGATACAGCTGTTTCATAGGCACTGGCAGCATCACTGGCACGCCCCATCGACAATAATATGTCGCCCCGAAATTCATGAAAAAAAGCATCATCTGGCGCGCCTGCAAGAAGCTGGTCAATATGGGTTAAGGCCATGCCAAGATCACCACGCCGATATGATGCAATCGCATGGCCATAAATTGTGTTGACCGGATCGGGTTCCTGAAACCGCAAGACATCTTGCGGATTCTCAGTCCAAGCGCGCATTTTGGCCGCCATGCGTGCCATCAGGCGGTTTGTTCGGATTGGCAAAACATTATCGCTGGCCGCAGATTGATTGATATGATCTTGATAGGTGGTAAGCCGTGTTTCGGCGCCCGGATGCGTTGAATAATAGGATGATTGACGACTTTCGGGTAAGGCACGCTGGCTTGCCATGCGCTGCATCATGTCGCGTAGCCCCAATGCCGAAAACCCAGCATCATCAAGAATCTTTAGCCCCAGTTCATCAGCAACCGATTCATCACGGCGCACGGATGCCAGCAAATTACGTTGCGCCCGATCCTGACCACCAATCATCACGCCAACTGCGGCATCACTTGATCCAGTGCCCGCCGCCAGCGCAATCGCCGCTAATGCCGCCAGTGCCGACGCCGCCTTTGCATCAGCCACCGCTTCACCGCGACGCGGAACGTGGCCTGCAACTATGTGACCAAGCTCATGCGCCAAAACGCCAATAACCTCGTCCGGACTTTTGGCTTTGAGTATGAGCCCCGAATTGACGTAAACCGTGCGCCCTCCTGCAACAAAAGCATTATATTCAGGAGCAATGACAACGCGCACTTTGATTTCGTTAGTGCCAAAACCAGCCGCTTTGGCAAGGGGGCTTATGATCTCTTCCAAGCCCACTTCAAGTTCGGTGTCACGGATCAGGCTGGCATTAGCAGAGCTAAGGCTGGCGATGAGGCCAAAAGTCATAGCCACAAAAATGGCTGTTGTTTTGGTCGCAATCGGCCGCATTACGGTGAAACTGGCCACTATGAAAGAAGCTGCGCGTTGCATGAATGGGTGCCTGTCGAATCCTGCTGTCAATGCTGATTTGTAAAATAATGATACAGTATTAAGCCGATCAAGGTTTAAAAGCATTATTAACAACATATGTGGCAAAAATAATCATATCTAAAAATTGGCTTAAAGTTTGCATAATAAATCATTTAGGTCTAAATATAGCACCCCAAACACAATTTTATGTCTTAAATATCAAATAATATTAATTTTAATTGCTTAAAATGATATATATATAAAGAAAATCAATGACACTCAAATCAACCACTAGCAACCAGCTTCCTCCGTTTCTGGCCATGTCCATGATGCAGCGCACCCAAACTATGGAAGCCGCAGGCCATGATGTGCTTCATCTGGAAGTGGGGCAACCCTCAACGCCAGCACCCCAAGCGGTCTGTAGGGCGCTGACAGAATCTTTATCGACAACTTCGGCGCATGGATATTCGGTTGCCTTTGGTCAGACTGGTCTGCGCCAACGTATCGCCGCACATTATCAGGATTGGTATGGTGCGCGTCCTGACTGGCATAATATTGCGGTGACGCCCGGATCATCAATGGGGTTTGTCATTGCGTTTCTGTCAGCGTTTGATCGAGGTGACAAGATTGCCATCACAACGCCAGGCTATCCCGCTTATCGCAATATCATGGTGTCACTTGGCCTTGAGCCTGTTTCACTACCCGCACGGGCGGCACAGAACTGGATTGCCGATCTTGACGCGCTTGCCACTTCAGGTGATTTGCCTGATGGGTTGCTATTGGCCAGTCCAGCCAATCCGACAGGCGTGGTGATGAGCGATGCTGAAATAAAAGCGGTCTGCGCATGGTGCGACAAGCATCAGGTGCGTCTGATCATGGACGAGATTTATCATGGGTTATCTTTCAAAGGACCAAGCACGTCGGCATTTGTGCATAATAAAGACGCGATCATCATCAATTCTTTTTCCAAATATTTCTGCATGACAGGCTGGCGTCTGGGGTGGATGATTCTACCTGAAGATTTACGTGAAACAGCCGAGCGGCTTGCCCAGAATTTGTATATTTCGGCAACAACGCTGAATCAGCATGGCGCGGTGGCGGCGTTTGATTGCTATGATGAACTTAATGGACATATTGAACGTTATCAGGAAAACCGCGATATTCTTCTGCGGAATCTTCCCCCTGAATTTCTGGGTAATGCCGCCCCATCAGATGGGGCATTCTATCTTTATGCCGATATCAGCGCGTTGACGTCCGACTCGATTGCGTTTGCCAATCGTCTGCTTGAAGACACAGGCGTTGCTTGTACAGCCGGTGTTGATTTTGATCCTGAGGAAGGACAAAAATTTCTGCGTCTATCCTATGCAGGTAATACAGATGATATCCGCGACGCCTGTCAGCGGATCAATGACTGGATTCCGCGACTGGCCAAAAGCGCTTAATGGCATTGTGTTTAAAATAAAACGCCGCCAGCATAAGCCAGCGGCGTTTGGTAGCTGTTCGTCCAGTTTAACCGCGTGACCACCAGCCACGGCGGGTTTTGCCAGCTGGTTTGTCACCATCAACATCGACCACATCTTGTGGGGCTGAGCTGATCGGTGCCCGCGCATCGACGGTGGCGCTATCATTGTCTGCGCCATTATTTATTGGCGTAGCTGTTTCAACGGGGGCGCTGGCTTTGGTCGTGCTTTTCTTGGATGCGGCTTTGCGTGCCTTTTTCTTAGGTGCAGCCTTGGTTGTGCTATCAGTGTCAGCATCAGCAACCTTGGCTTTTTTGACAGCCTTGCTTGCTTTTTTTGCCGCCGCTTTTTTCGGTGCGGCCTTGGCAGGCGCGTCATCTGGGGCGTCATCCAGGTCTGATGTACCATTATCAGCCTTTGCCTTTGCTGCCGCCTTTTTGCGCGCTGGACGCTTGGGTTTCACGGTAGCTTCGGTGTCATCGCTAGCATTATCAGCGTTATCGTTGATTTGCGCTTCGGCATTGTCTGCTGAGGCTGTTTCAATAACTGCCGATGCGGCTTTACGTCCACGTCCGCGGCTTTTCTTGGCAGGTGTTTCGTCGGCTTTAGTCTCTGCGTCATGAGTGGCGTCGGCAGATGTTGCATTTTCGGAACTAGTATCCGATGCTATGGCCTGACCGTCACTATCGATATTTGTGCCATCATCATTTGCGGCAATGGCATTTTCATTGCCACGCCGACCGCGCCGACGTCTGCCACCACGACGCCCACGCCGCCGCCGCTTTGGTTGATCTTCATCTGACGCGGCATCGGTCTCACCAGCCTCGACAGTCGCCTGTGCGTCTTCATCTGACTTGTCCACTGTGCCGCCAGCATTGTCGTTTTTGGCGTCTTTGCTTTCGGTGTGAGCGTTATTATTACTATTATTATTGTTGTTGTTGCCTGATTTGGATGCGCGGCGGTTTTGCTGTTGCGGGGCTTTGCCTTGCCATCCAACACGTTCGATCCGGTATTCCGGCGAGATGAGCGTGTCGTCCGATAACAGCATGATAGTAATGTTGTAGCGGCTTTCCAGCTCGGCCAAAGCATCACGTTTGTGGTTCAGGATATACAGGGCAATGTCCCGATGCACAGTTATGTGCATTTCGTCCATTTTGCCTTTCTGAGCTTCATCTTCAATCGAGCGCAATGTTTGCAATGCGGCTGTATCGACTGAGCGCACCCGTCCAGTACCTTCACAATGTGGACATAGATCGCTGGTTGATTCATTGATGCTGAGACGCAAACGCTGGCGCGACATTTCGAGCAGGCCAAAATGGCTGATAGAGCCGATCTGGATACGCGCACGATCATTGCGCATGGCATCTTTCATGCGACGTTCGACTGCATGTTGATTGCGATTTTCTTCCATATCGATGAAATCAACAACAATCAGACCCGATAGATCGCGCAGACGTAACTGGCGGGCTAGTTCATCAGCCGCTTCCAGATTGGTTTTAAGTGCGGTTTCTTCGATATTACGTTCGCGTGTTGAGCGCCCCGAATTGACATCGACAGCGACCAATGCTTCGGTCTGGTTGATCACAAGATAGCCACCAGATTTCAAAGTCACTTGCGGGCTATGGATTGAGTCCATCTGGCTTTCAACACTGTAATGCTGAAATAACGGGATTTTATCCTCGTGTTTCTTGACCTTTTTCACATGGCTTGGGATCAGCATCTTGATGTGATTACGCGCCGCTTTGTAGGCCTCTTCGCCTTCAACCAGGATTTCTTCGACTTCGCTGGTATATATATCGCGAATTGAGCGTTTAATCAGATTGCCTTCTTCATGAATGATACAAGGCGCTTGTGATTCAAGCGTGCGTTCGCGGATGTCATTCCATAATTTTGATAGATAGGCATAATCGCGGGCAATTTCGGTTTTGGTGCGTTTGGAACCAGCAGTTCGCACAATAACCGCCATACCATCGGGAATATCCAGTCCACCAACGACTGTTTTTAGGCGTTTGCGATCAGCGATATTGGTGATTTTACGGCTTACACCGCCACCGCGGCTGTTATTTGGCATAAGCACGCAATAACGTCCTGCAAGCGACAGATAAGTGGTCAGCGCCGCGCCTTTGTTGCCGCGTTCTTCCTTTACAACCTGAACAAGCATGATTTGCTTGCGGGAAATGACTTCCTGAATTTTATATTTGCGGACTTTACGCGCGGGACGGATATCGTCTTCGTCACCATCGCCGCCACCAACAGTTTCCAGACCGTCTTCGGCGTCTTTCTCGTTATCCTCATCTTGTGCTTCGGCGCGATCAGCCGCCAGCAAGGCTTCGCGATCTTCGATTGGGATGCGGTAATAGTCCGGATGGATTTCACTAAAGGCAAGAAAACCCTGGCGGTTGCCGCCATATTCGACAAAGGCCGCCTGCAAAGACGGTTCAACCCGCGTTACACGTGCTAGATATACATTGCCTTTTAGTTGTTTCCGGTTTTCAGTTTCATAGTCAAAATCTTCAATGCGTGTTCCACTTAGAAGCACAACCCGCGTTTCTTCGGCTTGTCGTGCATCTATTAATAAGCGTTTGGTCATTCGTTTGTCTTTCCCCGGCGCTCGACATTAATATCCCACTGGGAGACAAAAATCTGAATGTTGAGGGCAGGTAATGTTGATTCAAACTGTTCTCATCAGCTTCAAACAGCCCAACATCCGAGCAAATGGCTCGATGACAATTTTCTGATGTTGTTGGTGCTAGCATGATGCAGTCCGAAGTTTATGTTATTAGGCGTGGCGCCGTTGGTAATTGATTGGTCTGTTTCAGTCGCGGGACGCTTGAAAAAGCTCTGGCATAACTGCGCCAATCATCCACCGGTGGCGGAAATTCATTGTTTTGGTACATTTCACGTGACGCTAAGTGCGACATTGATGCTTACCTAGTTAGGTTATACACCTGTGATACGGTTTTTGCCAATAGGGCAAATATGGCAAGCCATTTTAAGGGTGCGTAACAGGCTAATTGAGATATGTTGTTTTGACCTGAAAAGCATATATATTGGCTAAATTATGATGCTGGGTAACGATTCTCGATGCGAAAGGCATTTGGATATATGCTGAGATTTGATCTTTTAAGCTGTTCATTACATCTGATTTTATTGCCTGTTCGCTTGATGTTTGGCGCGACTTTGCGCGCGTCAATGGGGTGTTTGTGCTATGTGTTGCCTGTTTTGCTATCGTTTTTGGTGACCATTTTTGCTGGCGTTGGATTGGTGGCATCGCCAGCGCAGGCTGCGAATAATAACATCACGGCGATCCGACTTGGTGATGTGTCAATCGATGGCATCAAGGGGTTGCGGCTTGTTATCGAAACCAAAAATCCAGCCAAGGCATCAATGCTGTTGTTGGAACAGCCATTCCGGCTGGTGGTTGATCTTGAGCAGACTGACTGGCAGGCCTCAAATCTACCACGCATAGGAAAGCTGACGAAAGCACCTGCCAAGTCATACCGATTTGGCAATCCGAAGCCGGATACCGGTCGGTTGGTTATCGAACTGAGCGCGCCCGCCGCGCCGCGACGTATTTTTCGCTTGCCGCCATCTGCTGGAGGTCATCGGCTAGTTATCGATATGATTGATAATGGTACGACAGCTTTTACGCTGGCGGCGCGGGCGCTTGCCGCACGTCCGAATGTGGAAGTCGAGGCGATTGAAAAGGAGGCATCATCCGCCAATGGTGCCGATACGGTGCCCGTTACCAGAACAGTGATGGTGCCCAAAGCCAAGCCCAAGACCGATCCGCAACAAGCGCAAGGTGAACGTAGCATTTCGATGGCTGTTCCCAAAACCCCACCTAAAAAATGGGTTGTTTTTATCGATGCTGGTCATGGTGGCAAGGATCCAGGCGCGATTGGGCTGGCTGGAACCAAGGAAAAGGATATTACGCTTGCGGCGTCGCATGAATTGGCACGTCAGCTACGGGCAACAGGGCGCGTGATACCCATTCTGGCGCGCAAAGATGACCGCTATTTGAAATTACGCGAACGCATCAGGCTGGCGCGGGCAAAAAAATCCGACCTGTTCATATCGCTTCATGCTGATTCGGCGGCTAACAAATCAGCGCATGGGTTATCAGTCTTTACCCTGTCGGAAACAGCGTCGGATAAGGAAGCTGCCGCGCTTGCACGTAATGAAAATAAGGCAGACCTGATCGGGGGGCCTGATCTGGGGGTGGAAGATCCCGAAACAGCCAGTGAATTATTGCGGATGTTCCAGCGTGAATCGATGAATCAATCGACATATTTCGCCAGCGACATTCTGAGCCAGATACGCGATCTGCGAGGTGGTGACCGACGTGGCCACCGCTTTGCAGGCTTTGCTGTGCTAAAGGCGCCTGATATGCCCTCGGTTCTTATCGAGATGGGGTTTCTGTCAAACCGCAAGGATGAAGTTAATTTGCGTTCGCAAGCGTATCGCCGCTTGCTGTGTCAGCGTATAACCAAAGCCGTGATCAGCTATTTGCAGAAATATGGCCCTGCATGAGCAAGCGATTTATGTTGGCTGGCTATTTGACATCATCGCGACCATCTCTCATGATCGGGGCAGTTGTGGCAAATTCAGTGTTTAAATCTCAAGAAAATTGTGGCCCGTTCCGTGTCTGTTGATTCGCAAAATGATAATGATGATGCTTCTGCATATGATGCAGGGGGTGATTATGCGTCTGCGCCGGTAAAACATGCCATATCATCGCCAAATTCATGGCCTATCTTAGGCGCTATGGTAAAGGCATTTTCAATTCTTATATCGCTGGTTATCATCGCTATGGTGATTTGCGTTTCAGCTGTGCTATGGGTTTTCTGGACCTATGGAAAAGGCCTGCCTGACTATCGCCAGCTGGCAAAATATGAACCGCCAGTGTTAACCCGTATTCACGCAGGCAATGGTGCGCTTTTGGCCGAATATGCCAATGAAAAGCGGCTTTTTGTGCCGATTGATGCGATTCCACCACAATTAATTCATGCGTTTATTTCTGCCGAAGATAAGGCTTTTTACAGCCATTTTGGCCTTGATGTGAAAGCGCTGACGCGGGCAGTGGCGACGAATGTTGTCAATTACGGGCGGGGAAAACGCCTGATTGGTGCCTCGACAATTACCCAGCAGGTTACGAAGAATTTTCTGTTGACTAACGAAGTGTCGATCGATCGCAAAATCAAGGAAGCGATCCTGTCCTTACGTATGGAGCGCGCCTTTAGCAAAGATCAGATTCTGGCGCTCTATCTCAATGAAATCTATCTTGGCATGGGTAGCTATGGCGTGGCGGCGGCGGCGCTAAACTATTTTGACAAGGCATTGAACCAGCTTGACCTTGAGGAAATGGCCTATCTTGCGGCTTTGCCAAAAGCCCCCAGCAATTATCATCCGATCCGCAAAACCAAAGCGGCGGTTAATCGCCGTAACTGGGTACTGAACCAGATGCAGGAAAATGGCTATATTTCGGTTGAACAGGCTGAACAAGCTAAAAGCAAACCGCTGGTGATTGTGCCGGACACTGGTGCTGATGGTGCTGATGCCCCTTATTTCACCGAGTCAGTGCGCCGCCAGATTATGAAAAATTATGGCGAAGATGCGCTATATGGCGGGGGGTTATCGATCCGCACGACACTCGATCCGCATTTGCAGGCAGTTGCTGATACAGCTTTGGAACGTGGCCTTGAAGCACTTGATCGTCGCCAAGGCTGGCGTGGTCCGCTTGGCCGTCTTGAAGCTGGAGAAGATGTCGCAACAACGCTAGCCCGCTATCAGAAGCAACTGCGCCCAAATCATTATGCCGCCCTTGTCACCGATGTAGCGCGCCGCGAAGCCCAGATTTACGTGAATGGCAAAGCGGCAACAATTCCGTTCAAATTGGCATTTTGGGCCTATCCGCCACGCGATGCCGATGGGGTGCGCCCGCAACCGCTCAAAGACCTGCGTAAAGCGCTTTCGGCTGGCGATATTGTCATTGTCCAGCCGCCAAGCGAAACGCCTGATCTGATCCGCAATGGTTTTAAGCCAGAACCGTATCACTATGCGCTTGGCCAGCGTCCGGCGGTTGAAGGCGCAATTATTGCGATGGACCCGCATACAGGACGTCTATTGGCGATGAGTGGCGGCTATCATTATGCCGACTCCGAGTTTAATCGCGCTATACAGGCGATGCGCCAGCCGGGGTCTGCCTTTAAACCTTTTGTCTATCTGGCAGCATTGGATAATGGCTATGCGCCAACAACGCGCATTCTTGATGCGCCCCTGGTTGTTGATCAGGGGAAAGGCAAGCCGAAATGGAAACCCGCAAACTATACAAAGCGGTTTTATGGCCCATCGATCATGCGTGTTGGCATTGAAAAGTCACGCAACCTAATGACAGCGCGTCTGGCGATGAAGCTGGGCATGCCTGAAATTCAGGATTATGCGCGCCGTTTCGGCATTAATGATAATTTACCCCCGCTACTGTCAATGTCGCTTGGTGCGGGAGAAACCAATCTGATACGGCTGACTTCGGCCTATGGCATGCTGGTCAATGGCGGCAAACAGGTCACGCCAAGTCTGATCGACAGGATTCAGGATCGACATGGCAAAACCATTTATCGGCATGATGAACGGCAATGTGATGGCTGCGAAAGCGCAATATGGGATAATCAAGCTATCCCCGATTTGCCTGACACGCGCGAACAACTGACCTCGCCAGCATCAGCATTCCAGATGGTATCAATGCTTGAAGGTGTTATCCAGCGCGGTACAGGCCGTTTGTTGTCAGGAATTGATCTAGTGCTTGCAGGCAAGACAGGTACAACCAATGACAATACGAATGGCTGGTTTATTGGCTTTGCGCCAGATATGGTGGTGGGCGTGTTTGTTGGCTATGACACGCCACGCCCACTTGGCAAGCGCGAAACAGGTTCGACAGTGGCTGTGCCTATATTTGGTAATTTCATGGTCAAGGCACTTGCCGACAAACCAGTGATTCCGTTCCGGCGTCCAAATGGAATATCGATTATTCCCGTTCATGCCGAAACAGGCGAGCGGGTGCTGGCAACACATGAAAAGGCAATTCTGGAAGTGTTCAAACCAGATCAGCGACCAGGTGGCCAGTTAATTGATGCGCCAAGTGGTGCAAAGGCTAACGGGCCGGACAATGGCTTAGCGACACAGGACCTATTCTAGATCATATAAACTTGTCAGCGTGGCGTTGTCGCGTTAGGTACGTGCAAGGTTTACAGAAGAGAGAGACGATGCAGGCCGAGACCCAAGCCAAAATCGATGTTATTTCATCAACGCTGGAATTGTTGCGCAAACACGTCAATTTTGATGAAGCGGTGGTGCGCCTGAATGATCTTGAAGCGCAGACAACCTTGCCCGATTTCTGGAATGACCAGACCGTGGCGCAGAATGTCATGCGTGAAAAGAACCGACTTGAGCGCCAGATTAATCTGATCAAAGACATGCAGTCCGAAATGGACGATTGTGTTGGCTTGATCGAACTGGGGCTTGCTGAAGGCGATGATGATGTTGTAGGCGAAGCCGAAGCGGCGCTGACAAAGCTTGTTGTCGAAGCAGATAAACGCCAGCTTGAAAGCCTGTTATCTGGCGAAGCTGATGCGAATGACTGTTTTCTGGAAATACATGCTGGTGCTGGTGGTACTGAAGCGCAGGACTGGGCGCAGATGTTGGTGCGCATGTATGGACGCTGGTGTGAACAGCGTGGCTATAAGGTGCAGATGATCGAAGAAAGCGCGGGTGAGGAAGCTGGTATCAAGTCGGTTACTATGCGGATTGATGGTGAAAATGCCTATGGATGGCTGAAAACTGAGTCCGGGGTGCATCGTCTTGTTCGCATTTCGCCTTTTGATAGCTCAGCGCGACGACATACTAGTTTTGCCAGCGCATGGATTTATCCAGTGGTTGATGAAAATATTGAAATTGAGATCGAAGATAAGGATTTACGAATTGATACCTATCGTGCCTCGGGTGCTGGTGGCCAGCATGTGAACAAAACGGACTCGGCAATCCGTATCACGCATTTGCCAACCAATATTGTTGTGCAGTGCCAGAATGACCGGTCACAGCATCGCAACCGCGCTACAGCTTTTAATATGTTGAAAGCGCGCCTTTATGA
>JABJBD010000204.1 GCA_018668795.1 Candidatus Puniceispirillum sp.
ATGATGATGATGATGAAAATCTACAGCCGCGCCCGCCAGTGGTTACGGTTATGGGGCATGTCGATCATGGTAAAACCAGCCTGCTTGATGCGATCCGTCGTACCGATGTAGCGGCAGGTGAATCAGGCGGTATTACGCAGCATATTGGTGCCTATCAGATCACCACAGCCAATGAGAATGTTATCACCTTTATCGATACGCCTGGCCACGAAGCGTTTACCGAAATGCGGTCTAGAGGTGCGAATATTACCGATATTGTTGTGCTGGTCGTCGCGGCTGATGATTCGGTTATGGCGCAGACAGTCGAAGCGATTAACCATGCCAAGGCGGCCGGTTGTCCGGTTATCGTTGCGGTCAATAAATGTGACAAGCCCGAAGCCGATCCGCAGCGCGTGCGTAATGACCTGCTGCAACAGGAAATCGTGACGGAAGATTTTGGTGGTGATGTGCTTTGTGTTGATGTTTCGGCACATACTGGGCTTGGCCTTGATAAGCTGGAAGAAGCGATTATGCTTCAATCCGAATTGCTGGAATTACGCGCCAATCCGGATCGCAATGCCGATGGTGTTGTGATCGAATCGAAGGTCGAGCGTGGCCGTGGTTCGGTTGCTACCTTGTTGGTTCAGCGTGGCACCTTACGACAGGGCGATATTTTTGTTATTGGTGCCGAAAGCGGCCGGGTTCGTGCCTTGCTTGATGACCGTGGACAGAAGCTTGCGCAAGCAGGTCCTGGTCAGCCTGTTGAAATTCTGGGTCTGAACGGTACGCCAATGGCTGGCGATAGCTGTGTGGTTGTCGAAACCGAAGCGCGCGCGCGTGAAATTGCCGAATATCGGACGCGGCGTAACAAGGATCATGACGCTGCGCGTGGTGCCCGTGGTTCGGTTGAACAAATGTTGTCGGCGATTGCTGCTGGTGAAGCCGAAGAATTGCCTGTGGTTATCAAGACCGATGTGCATGGATCGCTAGAGGCGATTCGCGTTGCGCTTGAAAAACTGGGTACCGAACAGGTCAAGGTACGTATGTTGTCATCGGGTGTTGGTGCACTGAGCGAATCGGATATCAGCCTTGCAACGGCGTCGAATGCAATCGTGATCGGCTTTAATGTGCGGGCGATTCCGCAAGCGCGCGATCTGGCCAAACGTGATGGTGTTGAAATCCGATACCATTCGATCATTTATGAACTGATCGATGAAGTGAAAGCGGCGATGGGCGGTTTGTTAAGTCCAGACACGCAAGAGGACTTTATCGGCTATGCCGAAATCCGGCAGGTGTTTGGCGTGTCGAAAGTTGGCAAGGTTGCTGGTTGTATGGTGACCGAAGGTGTTATCAAGCGTGGCTGTAAAGTGCGTTTGCTACGCGATAATGTCGTGATCCATGAGGGTGCATTGAAAACATTGAAACGCTTTAAGGACGAGGTCAAAGAAGTCCGTGAAGGCTTTGAATGTGGTATGAGCTTTGAAAATTATTCGGACATTCAGGAAAAAGATATGATCGAATGTTTCGAAATCCGTGAGATTGCCCGTACTCTCGATTAGTCAATAAATGTATCATTACCTGTAGGGCGCGTATGTCCAGCCAGCGTAATCAGGTAGCATTATCAGCTTCAGGGTCGTGCGGCCGACAGGCTGATGGCCGTTAGGCCGATAATGGTAGCCAAACCGATAGATGGTGCTGTGTGAAAGGAAGTTGTCATGTCATCAAAGCCACGCAACAACCATAGTGCTAAGGGGCCAAGCCAGCGCCAGTTAAGGGTTGGTGAAACCTTGCGGCATGCCTTGTCGGATATTCTGTTTCGGGAAGATTTTTTCGACCCTGATCTGGAAAATGTATCAATCACCATTTCGGAAATTTCGATTAGCCCTGATTTGGGTAATGCGCGTGTCTATACGATGCCGCTTGGCGGGGTGAATGTCGAAGTCGTTTTGCCAGCATTGAACCGGCTGGCGCCCAAAATCCAGAGCATGGTCGCCCAGCGTGTGCAGTTACGCCGTGCGCCGCGGCTGAAATTTTTGCTTGATGAAAGTTTTGAAAATGCAGCGCGGATGAATATTCTGTTCAACGCGCTTCATCAGGACAAATAAAATGTCGCGCAAACAAGGCCAGCCCGTGCATGGCTGGGTGAATCTAGACAAACCTGTGGGGGTTAGCTCGGCCAAAGCCGTGGCGATTGTGCGGCGCGTGTTCAATGCGGCAAAAGCCGGACATGGCGGTACGCTTGATCCGTTGGCAAGCGGGGTGTTGCCTATCGCGCTTGGTGAAGCAACAAAGACGGTGGCTTTTGCGATGGGTAGCCACAAATCCTATGAATTCACGCTGGCATGGGGTGTTGAAACAAGTACGGATGATGGCGAAGGCAGCGTCACCAAGAGATCCGCAATACGCCCCAGCGAAGCAGAGGTAAATGCCATATTACCGCAATTTACCGGCCATATCGAACAGGTGCCGCCAGCCTATTCGGCGATCAAGGTCGATGGGCAACGCGCCTATAAATTGGCACGCAAGGCAGATGCCGATGATGATGCCCCAGCGGTGCAGTTAGCAGCGCGCCCGATCTATATCGAAACATGCACGCTTTTATCGCATAACGAAACCGAAGCCCGGTTTTATGTGGCCTGTGGCAAGGGCGCCTATATCCGGTCTATGGCGCGTGATATTGGCCGTGCGCTAGGCAGTGCGGCGCATGTGACAAGCCTGCGGCGCATGTCAGTTGGCAGCTTTCACGCGGATCAGGCGATTTCACTAGATTTTCTGGAAAATCTAGAGCATAGTGCGCCCGCTTTCGAGCATTTACATCCTGTTGTGAGTGCGCTGGACGACATCCCGGCGTTACCCATCTCGGGGGATGAGGCATCCTTGCTTCGTCACGGCCAAACCCTTGGTGCCTTAAGCCCGTCCGCACAAATGCGGTTTGCTGGTCTGGCAGAAGGGCAAACTGGTATTGCCATATGTGGTGATGTGCCAATTGCATTGGTGGCGATCAAAGCAGGGGCTGTATGCCCTGTCCGTGTTTTAAACCTATAAAACCATAGGAGGTTTTGATGTCGATTACGAATGAACGCAAAGCTGAACTGATTACTGAATTCGGCAAAAATGATAAAGATTCTGGATCATCTGCGGTACAGGTAGCAATCCTGTCCGAGCGCATCCGCAACCTGACCGAACATCTTAAGACACATAAAAAGGACTTTGGTTCACGCCGCGGTCTGCTGTCTATGGTTGGTCAGCGCCGGAGCCTGCTTGATTATATCAAAGCGGGTGATATGGCTGCCTATAAGGCGCTTATTGAAAAGCTAGGCCTGCGCCGTTAAAGCCAAGCTCTATATTATGTCTATACGCTGATCCAATAGGATGCGTCATAGCCTGAATGACATGAAATCGCTGTCCAGTCTGGATGGCGGTTTTGTCTTTGTAATTCTATTTGCTTTTTGACGTATGACATGTCAAAAGATGCCTACGAAAAAGAAAAAACAAAATCAGGCACAAGACTGACCGTGGGTGCCTTTTACCAATTTGGTAAAGCCGTCACATTGGGTGTATGGCAACAATATTTATCCCACATTTTACTTTTTCTGGCTGGCACTGGTTTTTGCAGAACCAGCCTTGGTGTCTGATTTAAGAACGTACGAGAGAGATATATCTAAATGTTTAAAATATTCCGCAAAGAATTGGATTGGGGCGGCACGCCACTGGTATTGGAATCCGGAAAAGTTGCCCGTCAAGCTGATGGAGCCGTTATGGTTACCCTTGGCGAAACAACAGTTTTGTGTACGGCCGTTGCCGCACAGCAAGCAAAGCCAGGTCAGGATTTCTTTCCTCTGACTGTGAATTATCAAGAAAAAGCGTTTGCCGCCGGTAAAATCCCTGGTGGCTTTTTCAAACGCGAAGGCCGTCCATCAGAAAATGAAACACTTGTTTGTCGTCTGATTGACCGCCCTATTCGTCCTTTATTTCCAAAATCATTCAAATGCGAAACACAGGTTATCTGTACGGTGCTGGCGCATGATATGGAAAACAACCCAGACATCGCCGCGATGATTGGTGCTTCGGCTGCTCTGACATTGTCAGGTGTGCCGTTCTTTGGCCCGATTGCCGGTGCCCGTATTGGCTGGATCAATGACGAATATGTATTGAACCCGACTGTTGAGCAGATGGAAGATAGCGATCTTGATCTGGTCATGGCAGGTACGCTTGAAGGCGTGCTGATGGTTGAGTCCGAAGCGCAGGAGCTGTCTGAAGAGATTATGCTTGGTGCGGTGAATTTTGGTCATGACGCAATCAAGCCCGTGATCGAAGCGATCATTGATATTGCTGAATCATGCGCCAAGGAGCCACGCGATCTTCCTGAAGAGCCAGCTGAGACAGTGACGATCAGTGATATTCTGAAAGGTTTTGAAGGTGCTTTTGAAGCGGCTTATAAAATTGCAGATAAAGCTGAACGTCAGGCGGCTGTCGGTGCTGTTCGCAGTGAAGCCAAGGAAAAAATTGGCGATGAGTATGATGCCGTTCTGGTTGGTGGCCTGATTAAAGGGCTGGAAGCAGATGTTGTCCGTGGTGCGATTTTGAAAACTGGCGTGCGTATTGATGGCCGTGATACGAAAACTGTGCGGGCGATTGTGTCTGAAGCTGGTTTTCTGCCACGTGCGCATGGATCGGCTTTGTTCACCCGCGGTGAAACGCAGGCGATGGTTGTTGCCACGCTTGGTACCGGACAGGATGAGCAGATTATTGATTCGCTGGTTGGTGAAGGTCGCTCGAATTTCATGCTTCATTATAATTTCCCGCCTTATTCGGTTGGTGAAGCAGGTCGCGTTGGCTCGCCAGGCCGCCGCGAAATCGGGCATGGCAAGCTGGCATGGCGGGCAATTCGTCCGTTGATGCCAACAAAGGAAGAGTTTCCTTATACCGTGCGTCTGGTGTCTGAGATTACCGAGTCAAATGGTTCGTCATCAATGGCGACTGTCTGTGGTGGTTCGCTGGCATTGATGGATTCAGGTGTGCCATTGGCACGTCCGGTTGCAGGTATTGCGATGGGCCTGATTAAAGAAGGTGACGATTTTGCGGTGCTGTCCGATATTCTGGGTGACGAAGATCATCTTGGTGATATGGACTTTAAGGTTGCTGGTTCGGATGCTGGTATCACATCTTTACAGATGGATATTAAAATCACGTCAATCACGCCTGAGATCATGCAGATCGCGCTTGATCAGGCACGTGATGGCCGTATCCACATCCTTGGTGAAATGTCAAAAGCCCTGACCGCGGCACGTGAAGTGCTGGCTGACAGCGCGCCAAAAATCACCACCTTGAATATTCCGGTTGATAAAATCCGCGATATTATCGGCCCTGGTGGCAAGATCATTCGGGAAATCTGTGAAACAACAGGTGCCAAAATCGATATTGAAGATGATGGTACCGTCAAGGTAGCAGCCGTGACAGGTGCTTCGGGTGAAGCCGCTGTGGCGCGTATCCGTGATATTGTTGCCGAGCCTGAGCTGGGTGTGATTTACGATGGCAAGGTTGTGAAAACAGTCGATTTTGGTGCTTTTGTGAATTTCCTTGGCGCCAAGGACGGTCTTGTTCATATTTCCGAACTGCAAAATGGCCGCACCGAAAAGACCACCGATATCTGTAAAGAAGGCGATATTGTTAAGGTCAAGGTTATCGGCTTTGATGATCGTGGTAAGGTTAAGCTGTCGATGAAACGTGTCGATCAGGAAACCGGTGCTGACCTGGAAGCTGCCGAAATCGACGCCGAGGCTGACGCCGAATAAAGCGAACAGACGATAAATATAAAAGGCGGGGCGCGATCCCCGCCTTTTTCTATGGCTAATTACATGATGTGATATAATGTGACGGATAATGTGGATAACAGCTATTCAGGGCTTGAACCCGTACTGTCTGATTTCAAAGCTATAGGACAAGCGCATCATGACGACAAAACGCAAAATTCTGGTAACGGGCGGGGCAGGCTATATCGGAAGCCATATGGTGTTGGCCTTGCTGGATGCCGGACATGAACCAGTCATTCTGGATAATTTTTCCACCGGACATGATATTTTAGTGCCTGAAGGGGTAACTGTGGTGCGCGGTGATGTTGGCGATAGGCACGTGACCGACGCCTTGTTCGCCGCCCATGATTTTGATGCCATTGCGCATTTTGCCGCTTCGATAATCGTGCCTGAGTCGGTTGCTGACCCGCTGAAATATTATATCAATAACACGCTGAATACAGCGCATCTGATCGCGGCCTGTGTCAATGCGGGCATCACGCGTTTTATTTTTTCATCAACGGCGGCAGTTTATGGCGAACATATGCAAGAACCAATAGATGAAACTGCGCAACCAATGCCTGTAAACCCCTATGGCGCGTCGAAATTAATGTCGGAAACAATTCTGCGGGACGCTGCCAAGGCGCATGATTTATCTTATGTAGTGTTA
>JABJBD010000091.1 GCA_018668795.1 Candidatus Puniceispirillum sp.
CGCAATGGAAGCTGCTGGCTATCGCTAGGCTCAAATCCGCAAGGGGCGGCCACTTGCCGCCCCTTGCACGCCAAATCTGATCATGGTGCCATGAGCACCTCGTCCGAGGAAGTGATCCCGTAAAATTAGGAGGCGCGCCCTTGGCTACCCAGCATTCCCGATCAATTGCCAGATTAATGATCGCACCAGCAACAATATTGCTTCTAGGCTGGATGCTTGTTCCTCTGGTTATGACACTATACTTCTCATTCAAGAAATATCTGCCGTTGCGCGGTGGCGATCTAGGATGGGTGGGTTTTGACAATTATGTACGTTTTGTTTCATCCAGCTCGTTCTGGCCTGCTGTAGCAACAACGTTGACCATTGTCGGTGGTGTTCTGATTATAACAATTTTACTAGGTATTCTGCTAGCTTTGCTTCTGGATCAGCCTATCTGGGGTCAGGGCATTGTTCGAATACTTGTGATCGCACCATTCTTCGTGATGCCAACCGTATCCGGCCTTGTCTGGAAAAATATGTTTATGGATCCGGTGAATGGTTTTTTTGCCCATCTCTGGCGGGCTTTTGGTGCTGAACCAATCCAATGGCTTAGCCAAGCATCATTGCCCTCACTTATAATGATCATCAGCTGGCAGTGGTTGCCTTTTGCCACGCTGATCCTGTTAACAGCTGTTCAATCTTTGGATACCGAGCAACGCGAGGCCGCAGAAATGGATGGTGCCGGACCGTTTAGCCGTTTCTATTTCATTACGCTACCGCATCTTTCGCGTGCCATCACGGTTGTGGTGTTGATCAAGACAATTTTTCTTTTATCCATTTTTGCTGAAATTTTCGTGACAACTGCCGGTGCCTTTGGCACTAAAACACTGACCTATTTGATTTTTCAACGGGTTCTTGAAAGCCAGAATGTAGGGCTAGGCTCGGCAGGTGGCGTTTATGCAATTATCTTAGCCAATATCGTTGCCATTTTTCTAATGCGCATCGTCGGCAAGAATCTGGACAGGTGAGGAGATAAACATGGCCCGCACTGTCACAACCAGGCGTAAATTAATCACAACTATTATTGCATGGACCATAGGCCTTGCAATTTTCTTTCCCATTCTTTGGATCATTGTTCTGTCATTCAAGACTGAAGGTGATGCGATCAGGACACCTATCGAGGTACTGACGTCGGCTTGGACTCTTGAAAGCTATTCTGTGGTGCAGGTACGCTCAGACTATTTCAAGCATTTCAACAATTCAGTGATTATCGCGATTGGTTCAACTTTGTTGGGTGTTCTTGTTGCTGTACCCGCAGCTTGGTCTATGGCATTTGTGCCATCACGTCGGACGCGTGGTATTTTGATGTGGATGTTATCGACAAAAATGCTACCCGCTGTTGGCGTTCTTTATCCGATTTATCTTTTGTTTATTCAGCTTGGCATTCTTGATAGCCGCACAGGTCTGGTTGTCATTTTGATGCTGATCAACCTACCGATCATAATTTGGATGCTCTATACATATTTCAAAGAAATCCCGAATGAGATACTCGAAGCCGCGCGTATGGATGGGGCAAATTTGCGTTCAGAACTGCTTTATGTTCTCACACCAATGGCCGTGCCGGGTATCGCATCCACTATGCTTTTAAACATAATTCTAGCTTGGAATGAGGCCTTTTGGACCTTGAATCTGACCGCTGCCAAAGCAGCACCACTTACGGCATTTATAGCGAGCTATTCCAGTCCAGAAGGGCTTTTTTATGCAAAGCTGAGCGCCGCCTCGGTTATGGCAATTGCACCAATCTTAATCATGGGCTGGTTTAGCCAGAAACAACTCGTGCGCGGCCTAACCTTTGGGTCGGTAAAATAGGAAAACCGATATGAAGCAGATACAACTCATTCAAATTTCAAAGCATTTTGGTAATGTCGAAGTTATTCCGCCACTGGATTTGCAAATTGATGATGGCGAGTTCGTCGTGTTTGTTGGTCCGTCTGGTTGCGGCAAATCCACCCTTTTGCGGCTGATTGCCGGACTTGAGGATGTGACATCAGGACAGATTTTGATTAACGGTCAGGATGCGACAGTAAACCCACCTTCCAAACGTGGACTTGCCATGGTGTTTCAGTCCTATGCGCTGTATCCGCATATGTCTGTGCGCAAAAATATCGCCTTTCCCCTGCGGATGGCTGGGTTGGATAAGGCAGAGCAGACGCGCCGGGTCGAAGAGGCCGCAAAGGTTCTGAATCTTACTGATTATCTTGATCGACGTCCCGGACAGCTATCAGGTGGCCAGCGTCAACGCGTTGCCATTGGTCGTGCGATTGTACGCGAGCCAACGGCATTCCTATTTGATGAACCTTTATCGAACCTTGATGCGGCACTTCGGGTTGGGATGCGACTTGAAATAAGTGAACTGCATAAGCGGCTTGCAACTACAATGATTTATGTAACACATGATCAGATAGAGGCGATGACCATGGCTGACAAAATTGTGGTGTTGCAGGCAGGCGTGATCGAACAGGTAGGAAGCCCATTAGAACTATATCACAATCCATGTAATACATTCGTTGCTGGCTTCATTGGGTCGCCAAAGATGAATCTTCTTGGCGGCAAAGAGGCTTTAAAACATAAGGCACATACCATCGGGATACGGCCTGAGCATATTGCCATTTCATCCAAGAAGGGTGATTGGGAAGGCGTAGTTGGCGTGACTGAACATTTGGGGTCAGATACCTTTGTTCACGTGCATTGCCCGGTCTTTTCAGAAACATTGACGGTGCGCGCCAGTGGAGCGTTGGATTTACCTTATGGTACCAAGGTTTACCTCACACCTGACTTCACGCATCTGCACAAATTTGACAAACAAGGATTGCGGCAAACATGAAACGGCTAGCTGGCAAATCAGCGCTGATTACGGGCGCCGCACGGGGGATAGGGCTGCATTTCGCTGAGGCCTATATCAATGAAGGTGCGCAGGTTGCAATAGCTGATATCAATAGTAAACAAGCGCAGCTAGCGGCAAAACGCCTTGGTGATCAGGCCATGGCCATTGAGATGGATGTGACAAGTCAGACGAGTATCGATATAGGCGTTGATGCGGCAGTGGCGGCATTTGGTGGCATTGATATTCTTATAAATAATGCGGCGGTTTTTACGGCGGCACCGATTGCCGAGATCACGCGTGATGACTATCAGCAGGTGTTTGATATAAATGTCGCGGGAACATTATTCACAATGCAAGCCGTTGCCCGCCATATGATAAAACGCGGCGAGGGCGGCAAAATCATCAATATGGCCAGCCAGGCAGGACGTCGGGGCGAGCCACTAGTGGCAGTCTATTGTGCGACAAAGGCCGCTATTATCTCTTTGACACAATCTGCAGGGATGAACCTGATCGAGCATGGCATCAATGTGAACGCAATATCGCCTGGTGTGGTTGATGGCGAACATTGGGACGGTGTTGATGCCTTTTTTGCAAAATATGAAAACAAGCAGCCTGGCCAAAAAAAGCAGGAAGTCGCCGCTGGCGTGCCTTTTGGCAGAATGGGTCATCCCGAAGATCTTTCTGGCATGGCAATTTTCCTGGCAAGTAAAGAAGCCGACTACATTGTGGCACAAACCTATAATGTAGATGGTGGACAATGGATGAGTTAATGGATCTTTCTTCGCGTAAAACCAATGTGAATAGTCTGCAAAACAATACGCTTGACGAATTGCCAGCACATGTCATGCGTCCCAGCTATGATCGTAAAAAGATGTCGCCTGGTATCGTGCATATAGGTGTTGGTAATTTTCATCGCGCGCATCTAGCCTGGTATGTTCACCGCCTCATGCAACAAGGTCACGCTTTGGATTGGGCAATCATTGGTGCTGGCGTTCGCGAACATGATTCTGTTATGCGTGAAAAGTTGTTGGGACAAGATTGCCTAACCACATTGATTGAACTCGACCCACTTGGCGCGCAAGCAACTGAAGTCACCGGAGCGATGTTGGACTTTTTGCCCGTTGCGCCAGATAATAAACCACTTATTCAGACAATGGCCGATCCAAGAATACGGATTGTAACAACAACGATAACCGAAGGTGGTTATTACCTTGATCCTGTTACTAACGGGCTAGATATAACGCATGCCGACATTATCCATGATGCCGAAAATCCGGATTGTCCTCGCACCGCATTCGGCGCCATTGTTGCCGCGCTCCGTTTGCGGCGTGACAGTGGCATTGGCCCTTTCACAGGGTTGAGTTGTGATAACTTACAGGCAAATGGCACGATTTTGCGACAGTCTGTTGTTGGTCTGGCACGGCTAAGTGATCATTATCTTGCCGACTGGATTGATAGTCATTGTTCGTTTCCAAACTCAATGGTTGATTGCATTGTGCCCGCCACTGGTCCTGCCGAACTGCAACGTGCGCGGTCTCTTGGAATAGATGATGCGGCACCGGTGACGCATGAAAACTTCCGCCAATGGGTCATTGAAGATACATTCTGTGCTGGACGCCCTGATTGGACGCTTGTAGGGGCTGAATTCTCGGATCACGTGCATCAGTATGAGGCGCGAAAAATACGTGTTCTAAATGGCGGCCATCAGGTGCTTGCTAACGCTGCAGAAATTTTGGGTGTTGATAATATCTCTGATGCGATGGCACATCCGCTGATCCATGCCATGTTCAGAAAGGTGCTAACAGAAGAGATCATTCCGCATGTCGATCCTTTGCCTGACAGTCCGGTCATCGAATATCTAGATCTGATTGATAGACGGTTCGCTAATGATTCCATTATAGATACGGTGCGGCGTGTTGCCTTTGATGGCTCGGCGCGCCATGTTGGTTTTATCCTGCCAACAATTCGTGATGCGTTGAAATCTGGCCAATCCATCGAAGGGTTGGCACTTATCGAGGCGTTATGGGCGCGCATGTGTCTAGGCACACGTGAAAATGGTAGCCAGATTGCGGCGAACGATCCCATTTGGGAAACGCTCACAATCAAAGCTGCTGACGCACAGCAAAACCCGTCTGTCTGGCTTGAAATGCAACAAATATATGGTGATCTCAGCCAACACGCACGCTTTGCTGATGCGTTTGGAAGATGGCTATTATGCATTTATCAAAACGGTGTTGAAGCAACGATCCGCATCTATACGGAACAAAATTAAATGCCCGCTTGACCAGATTGACCTAACCCTAGGTTCTTTAAAATGGTGCCCGATGCCAGAATCGAACTGGCGATTGATGATTACGAATCAACTGTTATACCACTTAACTAATCGGGCTGATGCACATTAGTAGCATGTTGAATCTGTATAATTCGCTTTACCTATTTTTTCAATCGGGCTTTCATGACCAGCTATTCTGGTCTGTCATAGCTGTCAAACAGGCTCATCAAACAGTCTCATCAAACAACGGCGTCACACGATCTGGCCGTTGCCACCCAAGCTGGGCGAAACTATCGCAATCGGGGCAATGGCTGTACCACTCATCATGTAGGCTTTTACACGCACCACATTGCCAGCTATGCGGTCGCGGGGCTTTGCTGGCCGCAACAAACGCCGCATGCGCATCTTCCTGATGACCATGCAACTGGGCGATACGTGCCGCAACTTGCCATGCATCGGCATCGCGTCGGCTTTCGGGTATTGCCTTGATCTGGCCAGTGGCTTCACCGTCCAGCCCCACGTCAAGTGCCAGATTGGCAATAATGCACCGTGCCGCATCGCCTGCATTATTGCCAGCCGGAATCACCTTCATCAGCTTGGCGATAAACCCACCGTCATTTACCTGCCATGCCTGCTTGAGTCGATTGGCAATCTCGATATGCGGGGTGATGGCAAATGCTTTTTCCAGCACCTTAGCCGCTTTCCGGTTTGCGCCTGTTTCAAGATATATATCACTTAGCATAATCACTGCAGGCAGAAACCCAGGAGCAGTCTTAATAATGCGCATCAGCACCTTTTGCGCCCCTTGACGATCAGCATTGTCGATACGTTCACTGGCATCCATATAAAGCAACGCGTTGCGCTGTGATTGAATATTGGCACTTCCCTCTTGGGGCTCAACTTGTCCAGATCCGGATTCACTGGCAAGTATTTCAAGGGCGGGCAAAGCTGCCTGCCACTCATGTCTAGCCGCTTCAAGATGAACAATATGCGATGCTGCCAATGTTGATTTTGGTCGCAAAGCCAACGCCTTGCGCGCCGACGCCAGCGCGGCATCTGGCGCATCATCGTCAAGCGCCAAACGCATCATCCCTATATGCCCCAGAAACGCACTGTCAGATTCGGCAATCAGTGAGGTGAAATAACGTCGGGCTGCCTGGCGATCCCCTGCCAGTGCTGACGCCTGTGCGGCCAGCAGATTGGTCAGTTGCGGCGCGTCAAGTAAACGGCGCGCCCGTGCCGCCTGTCGTTTGGCCTCGGCTGGCTCTCCAGCTGAAACTGCCATCAAGCCCAATGTCAGTGCCTTATGTCCAGCTATATCGCGGCGTTTCTTTACCGAACTGCCAAGCCAGCCTGGCAGCGATTTTATAAACCGATAAAGCCGATCAAAAAACACCATGCCTAGCGCAAACACAACAATCAGCGCCACCGCAAGGCTGGTACGCATTTCCAGCCGCCACCCCAGCCAGTCAATCTGAACGCTACCTGGCTGGGCGGCTAACCAGCTGGCTATAACCGCCGTTGCCAGAATGAACAGGAACAGAATCACAAGCCGTATCAGCATTAACTTGCCTCGACTATATCGACCAGAACCGCAGCGACCAGCTGCATGATCGTGGCATCAAGCTGATGACGTGCTGTTGCCGCCGCCTGCCATTTTGTCAATTCTGGCACATCATGCCCTTGCCATGTTTGTGCCGCCTGCAAAGCAGCATCAAAATGATGCGCCATAACCGCTTTTTCAAAGGCGGCAAGCTGACCTGCTGGGCTATCTGTCGCGTGGTCAGTCGCGCGCAGATTAACCAGCTTGCCAAGTTTGGCACTGGCTTGCCCCAATAGTGACTTATCCACCTCTTTGATTTGCAGACTATCAGCCATAGCGGCAATCACGTGATCTGCATCACCAAGCAGATTGCTGCGGCTTGGCGGGTCTTGCACCAACGCGACAGACAGCGTTTCCATATCAAAATCAAGGGCACCTTGCGCCACAAGTGCCTGCAAAACATCATACCACTGGCCGACAGGCCGACCAGCCATGTTATCAGCCATCAACCCGCTCACAGCGACCAGTGACGCGTGCGACAGAATGGTAGCCGGTTGAACAGGTTGAGGCGATGCACGTGACAATAATCCATTACTATCTGTTGTTTCAGCCGAAGCCACATTATCCTGTTGCACAGGCTGGTTAGCATCGTCTGTAACCGATGGTGATGAGGCGCTGTCCAGCAAAGTGAGTTCAAACATAGTGTCTTCAATCTCACCAAGGCGATCCGTCAGCACCGCCAAACGCTGTGCTATATCGCTTGCCACTACATCTCCCTTTGGCAAATTCTCTGCTTGCTGGGCGATTCTTGCTTCCAGATCACGCCGTATTTCGTCCCCTGCCAGCTTGTTTTCATCAACAGCTTTTTCCAATGCCGCCAGACGAAGCGTTAGGGCATCGACCTCTTCAGTAGTGGCCGTATTTACTGGCACATCTTGATATTGGTTTTGATACAGGCTGAATGCGGCAACGGCGATACTTATGCAAGCCAGCACCAACGCTATGATAATAGCACCTGAAACCCGCGCATCACTTTTTGCTGGCGTGGTAGTGCGATGATCCGACGATTTGGCTGTTGCTGGTTTTTCAACAGCGTCCCCCTCGATTGTTTCAGCAGACGGTGTTTTTGCTTTCGAAGTCATTCTGCACTGTCCTTGCCTATGGCCACCTGCCTTTGGTTAGCCTGCCGATCTACCAACGTCGCGATGGCCAGAATACGGCTTCGTGATGGTCTTTTGCTGACCCATATATGTTTCCAACCCACACCTGCCGAATCCGCAATCACCGCACTGCCTGCAATGACGCTTATCCGGTGTCTATGTTGCCACAGATTTCCTGTTTTAAGCAATTCGACAAACAAGATGGCACTGCGGGCTGACATAATAATGACTGAAAGCATGCCGCCATCATCCAAATGCCTTGTAACCGCCGGATCAACAGCGCTAACAGGTGCCATATCATAAACAGGCATATCAATGACAGTAATGTCATGCGCCCCAAGCGCCGATTGCATATCAAAACTTTTATGCATAGCTGACGGCCACAAAATAGCCATATCCCCATTCATCTTTGCCGCCAGAATATCCGGCACCAGCCCCGCGCCACCGCCACGGCCAACGATTACATCTTTAAACCCTGCCAGCCGTGCCGCACTACCTGTTGCCGCGCCAACGACAAAGACCGGCTTGTCCAGCCATGCGCCCAAGGGTGGCGACGCCGCAAAACAGCTAACAGCATTGCGACTAGTAAAAATTAAAGCTGAGATAGTCACTGGATCAGGCAGATCATAACGGGCAAGTGGCACCAACGACATCACCGGCATGGCCATGGCCGCAACTTGGCGTCTTTGCAGGGATGCAACATCGCGCATTGCATCGGCAAGCGGGCGTGTTGATAATATCAGATGGTTCTTTTGACGTGCCATCGCATCACTTTGCTTGATCCCGCTTGAATAATCGACAAGGCTATAGTCTCCAAACATAGCGCATTTTGTTTAGTGATGCTGAGCTTTATTATCAGGCTTTTTCGACATTTTTTTCAGGCTTAGGCCAGAAAATCATGTCCACCCGCATCATCAAGAAGCGCCGTGGCAAGTTTGACACCAAGCGCCTCTGCATCATTTTTTCTACCTGTCATTGTTTGGCGAAATGCGGCACCACCATCATGGCTTAGCACCATGCCATCCAGACTTAGTGTCTGATCATCAATAAAGCGTGCGCTTGCCGCAATCGGCGTATGACATGATCCGTCCAGATGTGCCAGCATCGCACGTTCGGCGGTCACCTCAATCATACTGGCGGCGCAAGTCAGCGCCGACACCGCATCAAGCACCGCTTGCTGGCGCGTAGCTGTCTCACCTTGCGCCATATTTGGATCACATAGCTGAACAGCCAAAGCACCTTGTGCCGCCGCTGGTGGCATGATCTTTTCATCAAGCGGCGTATAATCGATTGTCAGATTCAGGCGTTTCAGCCCAGCAACGGCCAGAATAATGGCGTCGTAATCACCCTTTGCCAGCTTTGCAATACGGCTGTTTATATTGCCGCGTAACAGCGTAATGCGTAGATCAGGACGATGATGCAGTAACAAAGCCCGACGCCGCACCGAAGATGTGCCCACAATGGCACCATCTGGAAGCGCATCCAGATCAGCATATGTGCCAACCAGCGCATCACGACGGTCTTCGCGCGGCAATACCGCGCCAATCATCGTGCCATCGGCAAAATCACTTTCCATATCTTTCATCGAATGCACAGCCGCATCACATTGTCCGGCCAGCAAACTGCGTTCAAGCTCCTTGATAAAAACGCCTTTACCGCCTACCTCGACAAGGGGACGATCAACTATGCGATCACCCTTGGTGGTAAACGGTTCGATCCGGCTTGCAACCGGTGCTAGGGCCACACGCACAAGTTCAGCCTGCGCCATCGCAAGCGTTGACGCCCGACTGGCAAGAACAAGAGGCGTAGCAGAAAAATAACTATCGTCAGGTTTCATCACCGCCATATCTAATGCGCCAGCGCGCGCTTGCATAGCCCAAAAAGCCCCAAAAAATCTAGTATCAACAGCTTGCGGCATGATACGATGCTACCGAACCTGAAAATATGGAAAGATCACCTTCATAATGGCAAAAGATTTTACCATCCTTGGTATCGAAAGCAGTTGTGATGAAACCGCCGCGGCTATCGTCAGCGCTGATAAATCGATCCATGCCAATAAAATCGCGTCACAAATCGAAACGCACGCCAAGCATGGCGGCGTCGTTCCCGAAGTTGCTGCCCGTGCGCATCTTGACATGATTGACGATGTCATTGCGTCAG
The DNA here is from genome assembly GCA_018668795.1 of Candidatus Puniceispirillum sp. GTDB lineage: Bacteria > Pseudomonadota > Alphaproteobacteria > Puniceispirillales > Puniceispirillaceae > Puniceispirillum. The sequence goes on from JABJBD010000091.1 coordinate 9,999, forward strand.
CGCTTGCCGATGCGGGTATGACATTTGACGATATTGATGGTGTTGCTGCCACTGCCGGACCTGGTCTTATTGGCGGGGTTATCGTTGGTACCGTTGCTGCCAAAGCTATTGCCGCCGCACGGTCTATCCCCTATTACGCTGTCAATCACCTCGAAGGTCACGCCCTGAGCGGTCGGCTATGTAATGACATTGGCTTTCCCTATCTTTTGCTTCTGGTTTCTGGCGGCCATACCCAGCTTCTTGCCGTAACCGCACCTGGCAAATATCACCGCATGGGCACAACGATGGATGATGCCGCTGGCGAGGCTTTTGACAAATGCGCCAAAATCATGGGGCTTGGTTATCCGGGGGGGCCTGCTATTGAAAAAGCCGCCACCTCAGGTGATGCTACATCGATCACCTTGCCGCGCCCGTTACGTGGCGCAAATAATTGTCATTTTTCCTTTTCCGGACTGAAAACTGCCTTGGCAACAAAACTGGCACAATTAGGCGGTGTCCAGACAGCACCTATCAATGATCTGGCAGCCAGCTTGCAAGCCGCCATTGCCGATTGTCTGGCTGATCGCACCAAACGTGCGATGCAAATCTTTGCCACCGATATTAACATTTCAAACCACGGCATCAGCACCGCTAACACCCTTGTTATTGCTGGGGGGGTCGCGGCCAATAAAACGATTTTTAACCGACTTCAAACCGAGGCAGAATCTGCCGGATTTCAGATTGTTGTTCCACCAGCCAATCTCTGTACTGACAATGCCGCCATGATTGCTTGGGCCGCGCTTGAACGCCATGACCAGCCAGACCAGCTAGATTTTGAACCACGTCCGCGCTGGCCGCTTGACCCTGATGCCAGCCCACCACCTGGGCGTGGGGTGCGCCAATGACTATGAAGCCTGTCATCATTGGCGGGGGTAGCTGGGGATGCGCCATTGCCACTGCCTTAGGGCGCGCTGACCATAATGTACATCTTTTGGTACGCCGTCAGGAAACTGTCGATGCGCTGGCCACTGGCCATTGTGTGCAACTTCCCAATGTCTCCTCGATGCCGCCGATGCCAGCCAGCGTCTCGCCAGCATGTTTGCAAACAGCTAGCATGATTTTTGTTGTTGTGCCTGTTGCTGCCAATCCAGCCACTTTTGCGACCATTGCCGCACATGCTACGGCTGGCACACCTGTGATTTTATGTGCCAAAGGAATCACCAGTCAGGATGGTCAGAATGCTCAGCTCCTGACCCACGCCGCTCAACAGGCCTTGCCCGATTATCCTATCGCTGTTTTTTCTGGACCAAGTTTTGCCGACGAGGTTCTGACTGGGTTGCCCGCCGCCCTTGTCGCCGCATCAACATCACCGAATGTTCTGGACATGATTCAAAGCGCATTCCGGCACAGCAATATTCGCGTTTACACACATAATGACCCAGATGGACTGGCACTGGCAGGTGCCATGAAAAACGTTGTGGCTATCGCCGCTGGATGTGCTGTCGGACTGGGGCTTGGCGACAATGCCAAAGCGGCCATCATCACCCGTGGACTAGCTGAAATCGCGCGCCTAAATCACGCTATTGGCGGTGATGCTGACACCATTTTTGGGCTTGGCGGTGTTGGTGATTTGGCGCTCAGTTGCGCTGGACCACATTCACGCAATATGGCTTTTGGCCTTGCGCTTGGCGCGGGTGAAACAGTGCCAGACAAGCTTGCCGAAGGCAGTCGCACCGTCGCCGGATTGGCACGTTTGGGACGTGACAAGAACGTTGATTTACCTATCACCAATGCCATTGACATGGTGCTGAACCATGGACAAAATTTGAATGACGCCGTAAAGGCTTTGCTGGCACGGCCTCCCGGTGCTGAATAATGTAAGCACTGAATGACCTGAAAGGAGACGATTACATGCATTATTGGCTATTGAAATCCGAACCATCATCTTGGTCATGGCAGAACCAACTTGATCGTGGCGAAACAGGCGAAGGCTGGGATGGCGTGCGTAATCATCAGGCGTCGAACAATATGAAAGCGATGCAGATTGGTGATCTGGCATTTTTCTATCATTCGGTAAATGAAAAGCAGATTGTTGGCATTGTTGAAATTTGTGCGCTTTACCATCCTGATCCGACGGATGCGTCGGGGCGGTTTGGCATGGTCTCGGTCAAAGCGGTAAAAAGCGTAACCAAACCAGTAACACTGGCCAGCATCAAAGCCGATGAACGGCTTCAGGATATGGCGCTTGTTCGGCAAGCGCGCCTGTCGGTCATGCCCGTCACCGAATCGCAATGGCATATCATCATGGACATGGCTGAAACGACGCTCTAACGCCTAGCTATCGTCATTCTTGCTTCGATGGATAAAATATAGATTACGGAAATAAATAAATAGACCCAAACCCTGTCCACTGATAATGACCGGATCTTGCCGCCATATGGCGTATAAAAGCAGAACGCTACCCCCGCCAATGGAAAAATACCAAAAAGCCAAGGGAATGACCGACCGTCCCTGACCTTCCGAACTCAGCCATTGCAAAATAAAACGCATCGCAAAAAGGCCTTGTCCAGCAAACCCAACAACCACCATGATCTGTTCGGGATGCGTGGCAAGGCTGGCTGGTAAAAACGGAAACACGGCCAATAATGCAGTGGCGACCACGCCAACAGCCATTTCAATCTGGCCTGACATAACTTCAATCATTTTATGTGCCTTTATGATTACGTTGGCGTTTTGGCGCGGCAATCTCGACCACCGAACCCTGCCGTGGTGCCCTTTTTAACAACCATATGACACCAATAATATCCGAAATGCCAACCACCAGTCGATCCAGCACTTGGTATTTCGATTGCCCTTGCGTGCGTGCCCGATGCGCAACAGCAACTCCGGTTACACCGCCACCATGACGGCGAACAAGGCTGGGCATAAAGCGGTGCATATGATTGAAAAAAGGTAATTCGATAAACAAATCACGATGCAGAATCTTGATACCGCATCCTGAATCTGGATGCGTATCGCCAAGCAAGGCTTTGCGTATCCATTTGGCAATGCGTGACGCTTGCAATTTCAGCGCTGTATCTTTGCGTTTTTGCCGGATACCTGCCGCCATACCACGTTCTGGATAATCGGCAAGAAGCGCCGCTTCCAGCGCTGGAAGATCGCTAGGCACATTCTGTCCGTCACCATCAAGCACCGCAATCAGATATCCTTTGGCCATCAGCAAACCCGAACGCAATGCCGCACTTTGGCCAGCACGCTTGGCGTGCCGCATAACACGTAATTGGGGAATGGCGCGCTGGCTGTCAGCCAATTCATCAGCCGTGGCGTCGGTGCTGGCGTCATCAATATATATGATTTCAAAATGTCGGCCTGCTAGCGCAGAGACAATTTCGTCAATAAGCGGACGAATATTCCCTGCTTCATTCATCACTGGCACCAATACCGATATATCAATATCAGCTTTGCTGGATGCTTTTGCCGTATTTTGCGCCATAAAAGTAACCAATTATCAAATAGAGATTTTAATTTATAACCGCTTCTTACCCTGTGCGGCTAGCGCCGTCAAACATCTGCACACGATAGATAAGCATTATTACCGATTGCCCCTTGGACATATTGATCCCGCTGACTTGAATCGGGGTCTCCAGCTTCAGCCCCAGTGCTTTGGTGGTTTCCAGAAACACATCATGTTCACGGCTTTCGACAAGCGCAACACCACCTGACGCTTCATCAAGGAAAAACGCAGCTTCGCGGCCATTCAAAAGCAACAGATCCTTGCCAAGTAAAAACACCAATGACGGCTCGTGATAACCAGCCGCCGCTATGGCTTGTGGCCGTGCGGGCATCTGGTCAATAACCTTGGTAATCGCTGTTGATAGATGAATACGTTGCAAGGATGGTAACAAACCACCAATAGCAAAAATGTTAAACGCCATCGCTGCTGCCAGCGTGATGCCAAGCGGACGCATAGTCTGCGTTAGAATCCATTGCAGGCCAAACCAGCTTGCACATGCCGCCGCCATCGCACCAAGTCCGGCAAAGGCAAACGCCATAACGCTATCATTACCGCCGTAATTCATTGCACTCCATATTAACAGCATCGCAAAAACCACAGCCACAAGCAGGCATAGAAACTCAAATGCCGTGATGACATAGCGTGCCAGTTTGGTCGTTGGCAGGGCTGTGCGGATGCCAACGACGCAGAGCAATGCCAAAGCTGGCAATACTGGCAATGGATAATGCGGTAATTTGGTCGGCGTCAGCTCAATGACCAGCCAGAACGGTACCAGCCATGCTAGCAGGAATCGTGCTTCGCTATTGGCAAGAATCTGTCGAAAGCTGAGGAGCGCGCGTGGCAATAACAAACAAGCTGGCCATAGCAGAATGACAAGCAAAGCCAGATACGTTCCTGGCGGAGCACCATGCGATTCCTGACCTGATTGAACTTTAGCCAGAAAATCACCCTTTATCGCAATATCCAGAAATGCCCCATCGGTTGCCAGGCTGACCAGAATGGCCCAGGGCAGAACAAGCATCGCCACAATTGCAAAACCTGACAATAATCGTAAAGGGCGCAGTAACCCAAGATCACGATGCCAGATCATCAATGTCGCTGTTGTTAAAATCGCCAGTAATGGCGCAATCGGTCCTTTGACCAGAATCGCCAGCCCCATAATCACCCAGAATGCCAGAAACGCCGATCGAGGCGGTGTTGTGCCAGCAAGATAGGCGCGATAGATCATCAATAGTGACAATTGCTGCCATACGCATAACCCCATCAGCAAGGCATCAGTTTTGGCAAGATGCGCCTCGGCAAATACGACAAGGCTGGTGCCAAGAAACGCTGTCCCTATTAAGGCTAATCGTGGTTGATATAACAAAAGCCCCGCACGATAGGTACCCACCAGCGCCAGCAAAAGCCCAAACAAACTGGGTAACCTATATACCGCTATATCGTCTTGGCCGAACAATTGTGCACTGATTGATTGAAGCCAGTAAATACCAACAGGCTTTTTGGCGCGTAGCTCATCTTGAAAGCGCACCGTTATGAAATCACCACTTTCAACCATCTGTTTGCTGGCTTGTGCAAAACGCGACTCATCTCGATCCATAGGCGGCACCAGCTGATGCCCAACCAGAACAAATATGGTCAACAGCCCAAGAAGCAGATATAGAATCGAACGGTGTGAGATAAGGGACAAACCCGTTTCCTTTGCGCATCCACGCTACCAGTTAAGACGCGTTCATAGGTTTAGGCAATTTACCAGTAAATGAACAGCCCTGATCGCAACTAAGAGAATACCGATTGTGAAAATGACTTCATCATAAATCAAAATCGCAGTACCTTAAATCCTAACGATTGACACTCTATTGCCTATTATCAGCCGTTCCCCGGAAAGCCACCTTCATGTCCTGCACCACCAATGACCCTATCGCCCAAACCAGATGGCGGCATATATGGTCTCTATCATGGCCTATTTTTCTTGCCAATATAACGGTGCCGCTTGTCGGTGCGGTTGATGCGGCGATGATGGGACGGCTTGACAATGTGGCCTATGTTGGCGGGGTAGGGCTTGGTGCTTTGATTTTCAATTTCATCTATTTCGGCTTTGGTTTCTTGCGTATGGGCACGACCGGACTTGTCGCCCAGGCGCATGGCCGCAATCTGTCTGACGAGATTGTTAATTTACTGGCACGGGGTTTGTTTCTGGCTTTCTCGATTGGCATCATACTGATTCTGGCTATGCCGATGATTAAATGGATCGCTGTTCTCAGCTTTGCTGGCAGTCCTGACGTCGAAGCCTTGATGGTATCATATCTCAATGTTCGGCTTTTTGCGGTGCCTGCTGCGCTGGCCAATACGGTTCTGATCGGATGCCTGTTTGGCCGTCAGAACATGCGGCTATGTATGACGCATCTGCTTATCGTCAATGTGATAAATTTGATTCTCAATATTGGCTTTGTCCTTGGTCTTGGTATGGATGTTGAAGGCGTCGCACTGGCATCGGTAATTGCCCAATGGACAGGCTTTATTGTGACATTCAGCCTGATGAAATGGCAGTGGGGCAAGATGCTGGATGGCTTTATCACCTATCTATTCACTGGCTTATTGACCGGCACCTCCCGCTGGTTTCAATGGACTGCTTTTGGTGATTTCTTCCGACTTGGACGTGATATTTTTATCCGCACAATGCTGTTACTGGCATGCGAGGCAATCCTTTTGAATCAGGGCGCACAACTTGGTGATCTTGAACTGGCCGCTTGTCATCTGATGATGGTGATTTTTACCATGATCGCTTTTGGCCTTGATGGGTTTGCCCATGCTGCCGAAGCGCTAGTTGGCGCGGCTATTGGCCAGAATGATCGCGCCATGCTTGATCGGACGATTTTGCGCACCAATAGTCTGGCTGTCCTGACGGCTATCCTGATTGCGCTCGTGATCTGGCTTGGTCGCGATATCATCATCGGCTTGCTGACGCAGCAAGATGATCTTTTTGCACTGACCGCGGCAAACTGGATGTGGATTGTCCTGATCGCACCGGCCTCATGTCTTGCTTTTCAGCTTGATGGTATTTTCATAGGGGCAACACGCGCCAGTGAAATGCGGAATGCGATGATAATATCGTCGATATTGTTTGTTTTGCTGATCTGGGGGTTGCGTGGATATGGCATTGGTGGGCTGATGGGTGCCTTTACTATCTATCTTGCCTTGCGCGGCCTCACGCTTTGGCTTTATCTTGGGCGCGTCCGCAAATTGGCGGATAATTAACTGAACAACGGAACAAACTCATGGCTGATACATATCATAACGCAACCGATTTTGGCCTGATTGAACTGGCATCTGCACCTAACAACGTCTTACCATTACATTTGCTCACAACCGAAGCGTGGCAGGCATGGTATAAAGCGGCCGCCAATAATCACCAACGCTGGATTGACGCACAGGGATTTGAACCAAAGCCAGGCCGCGCTATAACCTTGCCAGGCCATAATGGAACACTCGATGGTGCGGTCGCTATCATCAGTACCAAACCAATCTGGGACGCCGCCATGATCGCCAACGGTTTGCCCGTGCAGACATGGCAGATCGATAACGATTCCGCAGACACGGCCTGTGACGACAGCTTTGTGCTTGGCTGGGCGTTGGCACATTACCGTTATGTGACCTATCGCGACAAACCAGCGTCAGCGCGGGCATCGCTCATGCTTCCTGCTAAAACAGATATATCACGCATTCTGGGACTTGCCAGTGGTATCTATCTTGGTCGTGACATGATTAATATGCCGCCAAATAAGATGAATCCGGCAGGCCTTGAAGATACAGCGCGGCGTCTGGCCACAACCTATAAAGCCAAGATCGATGTTATTTCGGGTGCTAAATTGGCATCCGACTTTCCAGCTATTGATTGTGTTGGTAGGGCGGCTGAATGCCCACCACGCTTGATTGACATGCGCTGGGGCAAAAGCGGACCAAAGATCACCTTGATTGGCAAAGGCATCACCTTTGATTCTGGCGGTCTTGATCTCAAGCCCTCCAAAGCCATGGAGATGATGAAAAAGGATATGGGCGGCAGTGCCATCGCGCTTGGCCTAGCCAATGCGTTGATGCATGCCAATGTCCCGATCCAGCTTCGTGTACTTGTGCCTGCCGCCGAAAATGCCGTCTCTGATCGTGCGATGCGGCCGCTTGATGTGATCGACACGCGCGCTGAATTAAAAGTCGAAATTGGAAATACCGATGCCGAGGGCCGTCTGGTGTTGGCCGACGCCATCACTTATGCGCGTGAGGACGAGCCCGACTTCATGATTGATTTTGCAACTTTGACTGGCGCGGCACGCGTTGCTCTTGGCACCGAATTACCTGCGCTTTTTGCCAATGATGATACTGTTGCCCGTTCGATCATTGAGGCCAGCAACAAAGCACAAGACCCTCTGTGGCAATTGCCTTTATTCAATGATTATGACCGCTATCTGGATGCAGGTTACGCCGCCATGTCCAGCACCGGTGCTAGTGGCTATGGCGGCGCGATTACCGCCGCGCTATTTCTGCGCCGCTTTGCTGGAACTGACACTAACTGGGCGCATATTGATGTGATGGCATGGAATCTGTCTGCGCGTCCGGGCCGACCGAAAGGCGGCGAAGTCATGAGCTTGCGCGCCTTGTTCGACTATATTGACGGCCTTGCCCATATCTAGGCCACTTTAATCACAGTGCCCTAGTAGCCACGATCCCAATCAACC
>JABJBD010000166.1 GCA_018668795.1 Candidatus Puniceispirillum sp.
ATGTGACCTATGCGCCTTTCGACGTATTTGTGATAGCGAGACAATCAGCAATGGCATTCATGACTTTGGACGCGGCTTGCCGTTTGCTGAGGCCGTCGGTATTCACATGCAGGTGCGCCTGCTCGTAAAAGGGTGTTCGGATAGTGTTTAGCCGAGTCAGGATTTGAATGGGCGTTTCATTACTCTGTTTCTGGCTATGTTTGCTATGCAAAAGCGGGCGGCTATCAACATTGCCGATCCGGGACAGTAATGTTTCGGGTTGGGCTTTCAACCAGACAACTAAGGCCTTGTCACGTAGCAATGCTGCTGTGTCGGGCTGGCAAAAGGCGCCACCACCAGTCGCAATGACCGCTGGGGCACCACCAAGCAATATTTCAATTTCGCGATATTCCATTTCACGGAATTTGGCTTCACCTGCGAGATCGAAAATATCAGCAACTGTCACGCCAGCGGCGCGTTCAATGGCGGTATCACTATCGGCAAATGGCATCTGGAACATGGCAGCCAAATTGCGTCCAACCATTGATTTGCCGCATCCCATCAGCCCAACCAGTGCGATAGGTCGCGTTATTGGGGGGCCGCCATAGCTTTGCGTCAGCGATCCTACCATCTCATGCGAATTTTGCACTTTTTGCTCCATAGTCTTTCTTATACGCCCACTTATAGTCGAGGGAAATAGGCCAGCATCCCAAAAGCGCATGCCCTAGCTTCGACGTTTAATGGCATAGTTTTTGTGCATATGCAGGTCAAAAGTACAATAGGGTAGAATATTTGCCCTATTAACGACATAATATGGCCATACATACCTTATTAAAAGATATTGGATTAAACAATATTGGGGCGAAGGATTGTAGGCAGAATGCCTTTCCTAACGAGTTGGAGATGAAATGACACGTATTGCTATTTTTTTGATTTTCTTCATCGGGCTGGCGTCAGCAGGATTGATTGCCCTGTCAGGCTGGCAGATTCCGGCACCTACGGTTGTTGTTAATAAGGTAATTCCGAATGAAAATTTTCCAAAATAGTCAGTCTGCTATTTTCACAGGGATGCTATTTGCCCTGACGGTGTCACTATCGTCTTTGGCGCCAATGGCCAGCTTTGCGCAAGATAATTCTAGTGCGGCCGCAACTAAGCCGCTTGACCTTATCACGCTGGGCACCGCGTCACCGGTCGCAGGCGATAGTCAAAGCGAGGCCATAATCTATGATGCGTCACAGGCGCAATCTGTGGATGCGGATGCTTCGCTTACGCCTTCATTGGATGTTGAAGCAGACAGCCAAAGCGCCAATAGTCCAGTCAATAGCCAAATAGATAGCAATGCTATGCAAGATGCTACGGTCAAAACTGCGAATGACGCACAGCCAGACGCCGAAATTCAGACATTGGCTACCACCAGTGCCGCCTATGGCAGCGCTACGCTTGGTCGGCGCAAGATTTCAGATGTTGGTCTGGCAGCGATTGGCGTCAGCGATACAGCCCCGCAGGACAGCACCCTCGATAGTTTGATATGGCGTGGGACGCCTGCCAAGAATGCGGCGTTTCTGCTGGAGAATGGGGCAGTAGCCAATCAATCTTTGACTATATCGGCTTTGGCTTATGATGTTGTGGCACGGCAGTCGGTGCCGCCCATGGGGGCGAATATGATTGCCGCCGATCTGGTGCGCGCACGGCTGGCATGGCTGGCACGTGCTGGGCGTTCGAACGATTTGGCCGTGCTGGTTGAACAGCTTCCCGATACCGAAAAATGGGCTAGTTGGAAACGCTGGCTTGTCGAACATCATCTGATGAGTAGGCGTGATGATATCGCCTGTGCCACTGTCACCGCCCAGATTGAAATGACGCTTGATCCGTTCTGGCATCAGGCCAAAGTGATCTGTGATGCGGTTCAAGGCAATATGAGCTCAGCGCGGTTTGCCGCTGATGTGCTGGCGGCGACAGGCATGGGAGATCCGACCTTTATGGGGCTGGTTGATGAATTATTTACCGGCAAGGTTTTTGAGGATATTGATCCGACAACGCTGGAAACAATTCATATTATTCTGATGGAAGCCTTGCACCGCCCGATCCCGATTGAAGGCATTGCCATTATGCCACCGCAAATGGCGCAAACGATAACGTCGCTTCGCTATCTTAGCGATGACGCGCGGATGGTTTCGACCTATGACGGTTTGCAACGCGGTCTTGTATCACCGCGCGAGGCAGGAAAATTATGGCGCAGCGCTGGTGATAATAAAGATAATCCTCAATCAGCGCTGGCACGTCTTGATAGCGAAGTTAGCGCGCTGACGTCGGCAATGGCGTGGCGGGCGCTTGATGTTGATGATAGCAATGCGGTTTTTGGCCTGATCGTCGCGGCGATGAAACGTGAGATCACAGTTGGGAATGGTAGCTTGATGTTGCCGCTTTATGCCGAACTGGCAATCAACGCGCTTGAAGTGATGCAATCACAAACAACGACCCCAGTGCTTGTCGATGCGGCTATGACCGATAATGCGACTCTGACATCATCTGGACTGAATAATGATGATGCAGCTGACAATATAGATGTTGCTGTTCCAACCGTGACATTGCCTGATGAAGCGGTTCTGGATGATATAGATATTCTTCTGGCTTTGGCTGATCCGACGACGATGCCAGCCATTCTGGAAAGCAACAACCCGATAGCTTATCATATCCGCACTTTGCTAACGCTGGATGTGGGTAATGAATGGGAAGCGGATACTTTGCAGACACTTGATGTGTGGCATCTGCAACCGCTTTTGCAAGCAGCCGGAATTGATGCCCCAGACATATCCTGGTTTGACCTGTTGCAAAGCGGTACACATGTCGCCTATAGCCGTGAAAAACTGTCGCCTGTCTTGTTGCGTGCTTGTGGCGAAGCTGCCGAAAAGAAGCGCGTCGCCGAAACCATTTTGCTGGCAAGCTGGCTACTGCAATCAACAGATTTTACAAATATTGATCCGGTTGATGCAGGTCTTGTGATTCAGTATCTGCGCGATGTTGGACAGGAAAAGGCAGCTATGGGCCTGATGCGCGAAATCGCCACGGCGCATCTGATGACACAATTTGCGGCAGATACACAAGATGATGATGCTGGCTGATGAATAGGCCGTAATACAAAGTCTGTATCAACGTAATCTGGATCAAAAGTGGGGGTGGCATGTCGGGTAAAACCGCACTAATCAATCCTGAAGATAGTGTCCATATCGACGGGTTTTTGCAGGCTTTATCAGCTGATCGTGCATCGGCGGCCAATACGCTGGCGGCCTATCGGCGTGATTTACATGACGCTGCGGTCATCATGCAGGTGATGAATAAAACATTATATATGGCAACTGTAGAGGATTTGCGACACGCCATTCATGCGTGGCATAAGCGTGCCTTGTCGGCGCGTTCGGTTGCAAGACGGCTCAGTGCCCTACGGCAATTCATGGGCTGGCTTGTCGAAGATAATATCCGCGTTGATAATCCGATGCGCTGGATTGATAGTCCGTCAGTGCCGTCACCAGCACCCAAAAGTCTGACCGAGGATGAAGTGATCGCCTTGCTGAAAGCGGCAAATGCGCTCACGCCTGATTGGGTGGCGGCGCGGGCGCGGGCGATTCTGGAAATTTTCTATGCAACGGGTTTGCGCGTCAGCGAAGTTGTCGCGCTAAAGGTTGCCCAGTTTCGGCGTAATCCCGAAAGCCTGTTGGTGACAGGCAAAGGCGGCCGTGAACGAGTCGTGCCATTGGGGAATGCGGCAAAGGTTGCGGTGCACCATTGGATCGAGATACGTGACCGTAATGCGGCGGCGCTTTTGTCCGACTATCTGTTCCCAATGGGTGATGGGCCAATGACACGGCATCAATTTTCGGCGTTGCTGAAATCACTGGCAGGGGCTGCGGGAATCAATCCTGACCGTGTCAGTCCGCATGTGCTGCGCCATTCCTTTGCAACGCATATGCTCAATCGCGGTGCTGATTTGCGCAGTCTGCAAACGCTTCTTGGTCATGCTGATATTACAACAACACAAATTTATACCGCGACACGCCCTGATCGCCTTGCCGGTTTGGTGGCAAGTGCACATCCCCTTGCCACCAAGACGCAAGATAGTTAATATAAAAATGTACTTATTAGGATTTATGCATGCGACATTTTCTTGATTTCGAAAAACCCATTGCCAGCCTTGAAGGCAAGGTTGAAGAACTCCGTCATATGACGACGGATGGCAATATTAATATTGCGGACGAAATTGGTAAATTACAGACCCGTATCGAACGCGAACTCAAGCAAACATATGAAAAGCTAGGTGCTTGGGAAAAGGTACAGGTCGCACGGCATCCCGAACGCCCGAAAGTGCGTGGCATTGTCGATCAGCTATTCGAAGATTTTACCCCGCTTGCGGGTGATCGCAACTATGCTGAAGACCATGCGGTGATCGCGGGTATGGCGCGTTTCCGCGGCCAGTCTGTTATGGTCATGGGTACCGAAAAAGGTAGCACAACCGAAGAGCGCATTAAATGCAATTTCGGTATGGTGCGCCCCGAAGGTTATCGCAAAGCGACCCGCCTTATGGAACTTGCTGGCCGCTTTGGTTTGCCTGTTCTCAGCTTTATTGACACGGCTGGCGCCTATCCAGGACGCGGTGCCGAAGAACGTGGTCAGGCCGAAGCGATTGCAACATCGATCCGTGCCTGTATGCGTCTGCCAACGCCGATGGTAGCGGCGATCATTGGCGAGGGTGGTTCTGGCGGTGCCATTGCGCTGGCGGCAGGTAACCGTGTTGTGATGTTTGAACATGCAATTTATTGTCTGATTTCGCCTGAAGGATGTGCCTCAATTTTGTGGCGTAGTGGCGAACATGCCAAGGACGCGGCCGAGGCCTTGCGGATTACATCAGATTATATGCAACAGCTAGGCGTTGTTGATGATGTTGTGACCGAACCGCTTGGCGGTGCACATCGTGATCAGGCGACAGCGATCACGGCATTGGGCGACTCGTTTGAAAACCAGCTTAAATCTATGGCTGGCATGAGTGGCAAAGAGTTAATTGCTGATCGTGCGCAGAAATATATGCTGATGGGCGATAAAGGTCTCGCCTAGGCAATTTTGCCTCAGATATGACAGCCTCATTAGACATGACGGGTTGGTTTTAGCGCAGGTTGCGTTGTGATTGCAGGTATCGCATTACGCGCAGATTGAATCTGGCTTTTATCTATA
>JABJBD010000045.1 GCA_018668795.1 Candidatus Puniceispirillum sp.
GAAACACTGGCTTTGTTTGGTAATTAAAAAAGCCGAGATGTTAACCTCGGCTTTTTGGTATTTGATCTAATGGAAGTGAGCTATTCAGCCGCTTGATCCCATTCGTCAGGTGTTGGACATGAACAGATCAGATTGCGATCACCAAAGGCATTATCGACACGCCCGACAGGTGGCCAATATTTATTTTGCTGATGGTTGCCAGCTGGGTTGCCAGCTTCCCGGCGGCTATAGGGGTGTGTCCATTCGTCTGCTAGCATATCATCATCAGTATGCGGGGCATTGACCAACGGATTGTCATCGGCAGGCCATGTACCTGAAGCAACCATGTCGATCTCATCGGCAATCGCCAGCATGGCGTCGCAGAAACGGTCTATTTCAGACAGAGATTCAGACTCGGTTGGCTCAATCATCAAGGTGCCAGCCACCGGAAACGACATGGTTGGGGCATGGAAGCCAAAATCGATCAGCCGTTTGGCGACATCCTCATTCGAAATGCCAACGCTGTCCTGAAAACCTCGAACATCGATAATGCATTCATGAGCAACGCGTCCCTTTGACCCGGTGTAGAGCACCGGAAAGCGTTTACCTAGACGTGCCGCGATATAATTGGCTGATAGAATGGCTGTGCTTGTCGCATTCTTCAGCCCATCAGGACCCATCATCGCAATATAGGCATAGGTGATTGGCAGAATGCCCGCCGAACCAAAGGGCGCTGCGCTTACAGGACTGTTACCGCCAAGCGGTGAGCCAGGCAGAAATTCTGCCAGATGTGCCGCTACGCCTATCGGGCCAACACCGGGGCCGCCACCGCCATGCGGAATGCAGAATGTCTTATGCAGATTGAGGTGACTCACATCAGCACCAAACTGCGGCAAAGAGCAATGTCCGACAAGGGCATTCAGATTGGCACCATCAACATATACCTGACCGCCCGCATCATGCACCATCGAACATATGTCGGTGATTGATTCTTCAAATACGCCATGCGTTGACGGATAGGTTACCATAATCGCCGCGATGGCATCACGATGGGCATCTATTTTGGCCTGTAGATCATTGATATCGACATTGCCGTCATCATCACATTTAACCACGGTCACTTTCATGCCAGCCATTGCGGCCGAGGCCGGATTCGTGCCATGTGCAGAAGACGGGATCAGGCAGATATTACGATGACCTTCATTACGCGATTCATGATAACGCTTGATTGCCAGCAGACCGGCAAATTCACCTTGTGAACCGGCGTTGGGCTGAAGCGATACGGCGGCATAGCCCGTACATGCAGCCAGCATCTGCTCCAACTCGTCGATCATCTGCTTGTATCCGGTGGCCTGATCCGCAGGAACATAAGGATGTATCTTGGCAAATTCAGGCCATGTGACCGGCATCATTTCTGCCGTTGCGTTCAGTTTCATTGTGCATGACCCAAGCGGAATCATACAGCGGTCAAGCGCCAGATCACGATCGGCAAGGCGGCGCATATAGCGTAGCATCTCGGTTTCGGTGCGATAGGCATGGAACACCGGATGCTGCATAAAGCTATCATTTCGGCGCAGATTATCGGGGATGGTGGTGGCTGGCTGATCTGCATCAACCCTAGCGCCAAGCGCAACCAGAATATCGGCAAGCGCATCATCATTGCTGGTTTCGTCAAAGCTGACCGCGATCGCGCCATCCAGCTTGCGAATATTAAAGCCAGCATCCAGAGCCGCTGTGACCAGAGCGTCGGCGTCATCAGCCGCTTCGATGGTAACCGTATCGAAAAACGTCTCATATCGGATAATGCGACCTGATTTTTGCATGGCACTGGCAAAGCAACAGGCAAGACTATGTGTGTTTCTGGCAATCCGGATCAATCCTTCGGGGCCATGCCATAAACCATAAAAACCAGCCATAACCGCTAGCAGAACCTGTGCGGTACATATGTTAGATGTCGCCTTCTCACGCCGTATATGCTGTTCGCGTGTTTGCAGGGCTAGTCGATAGGCTGGACGACCATTTGCATCCTGAGATACGCCAACAAGACGCCCCGGGATTGATCGTTGCAATTTTGTTGTCACGGCAAAGAAGGCTGCATGTGGCCCCCCATAGCCAAAGGGAACACCAAAACGCTGGGCACTGCCAGCGACAATATCCGCGCCCATTTTGCTGGGTGTTTTGAGCATCGTCAGTGCCAGCAAGTCGGTAGCTACAACAGCTAATGCACCAGCCGCGTGAAGTGCCGCTATCGGTGATGTGAGATCGGCAATTTTACCGGTGCTCGATGGATAGCTGAACAAGGCGCCAAAACAAGTTTCTGGAACATCAAAGCCACCATCAATATCGGCAAGGTCAAATGTTTCAAGCTTGATACCAATCGGTTCAGCCCGGGTTTTCAGGACAGCCAATGTTTGTGGATGTGTATCGGAGTCAACCAGGAACATGTTCGCTTTGCCACGATTGGAACGATAAGCAAGTGCCATGCCCTCGGCAATGGCGGTGGCTTCGTCAAGCAAAGAGCCATTGGCAATGTCCATGCCTGTTAACTCTGTGACCATTGTCTGAAAGTTCAGAATAGCTTCAAGTCGGCCTTGCGAAATTTCTGGTTGGTAAGGTGTATAAGCAGTGTACCATGCTGGATTTTCCAGCACATTTCGCTGTATCACTGGCGGTGTATGACAGTCATAATATCCCATGCCAATTAACGACGTCTTGATCTGGTTCTGTTTGGCCAGTGCATATAGTTTGTTAAGTGCCTCAGCTTCGGATAGTGCCGGATCAATTTTCATATTATCTTTGCGCAATAGGCTGGCAGGTATCACCTCGTTCAAAAACGCATCAATATTTGCAACATTTAGCGTCTGCAACATTATTTTCGAATCAGCATCATTCAGGCCTATATGGCGTGTTTGAAATGCAGCTTGTGGGGTGCCATGTGGCATGTTGGTGACATTTATGGGGGACATGTCAGACTCCTCTTGGATAAAATTATGCAATCATTGCTTGGTAAGCGTCGTCGTCCATCATCTCGTCCAGATCGCTGGCATCGTTGACTTTGACTTTGAACAGCCAGCAATCCATCGCGGATTCGGGAGTGATTGCTGAAAGATCGTCAAGCAGGGCCGTATTGACCTCGATGATTTCACCTGATGCAGGGCTGTAGATATCGGAGGCGGCTTTTACCGATTCAAAAACCGCAACAGCATCGCCCTTATCGACATTTATGCCAACATCGGGGAGCTCAATAAACACAATATCACCTAGTTGCTCGATTGCGTGTGGCGAGATGCCGACAGTGCCGGTATCGCCATTCAGGTCAATCCATTCATGGTCTTCGCTATATTTAATCATGGGGGACTCCTTTACTGGTTATAAATTAGCCGCGGTAAAATCGATGCGGCACAAGTGGCAGATCGGCCACGATAATGGGGGTAGGTTTGCCGCGCGTATCGGCCATCAGGCGGGTGCCCGAATGTGCAAATTCAGTACTGACAAATCCGATCGCGGCAGGGGCGTCAAGGCTTGGGGCAAAGCCACCAGAAGATACGAATCCAATCTCGATTTCATCTTCTGCATCCCCATGTTTCAAAATAGTGCCATCACGTACTGGCCTTTTACCTTCAGGCAATAACCCGACCAGTCTGCGTCCTGCGCCATTGTTCAGATCAGCCAGAATATGTTTGGCACCGGGGAAATCACCAGCTTCGCGCCGCCGTTTTGACACAGCAAAGCCAAGCCCCGCTTCGACCGGATTAATAGTTTCGCTGAGTTCATGACCCCATAAAGGCAAACCAGCTTCCATGCGAAGTGTATCTCGCGCACCAAGTCCAGCCAGATGCACATCGTTATGCGCGGCTAGTGCTGTAGTGATGTCAATGATAGCCTCATTCGGGATGGAAATTTCAAATCCGTCCTCACCCGTATAGCCAGAACGGGTTAAAGTAACTTTGGTGCCCATTAAAGTGGCATGACGGATATCCATAAAATTAAAGTCAGCCATATCGACATCAAGCGCGATGCCTAGATCCTGAAGCACGGAAGCTGCCTTTGGCCCTTGCAGGGCAATTAACGATAGTTCGTCATGGACAGTCATGCTTATGTTTTCGCCAAGATGCGCTTTAAGGTGGGCGATGTCGTGATCGGCACGGCCAGCATTGGCGACCAGTTGCAAAAGACCATCAAGTCTGGCGATCATCAAATCGTCCAAAACACCACCATTGTCATCAAGGAACATCGAATACCGCACTCGACCTTCGCCAATCAGGCCAAGATCAGTGGGTGTAAGTTTTGCGAGCATGGTTTCAACAGCAGACCCATCTTCAGATGCCTCAAAGGAGATCTGCGCCATATGCGAAACATCAAATAAGCCGCATGTCGTCCGTGTAGCTATGTGTTCGGCTTTGATTCCTGATGGATATTGCACAGGCATATCCCAGCCAGCAAACGGCACCATACGGGCACCTGCGGCAACATGAAAATCAAATAATGTAGTTTTACGATTATCCACTTTTGGCATTCCCAGTTTCAGCTACAAAAAGATTCATATATCGATCACTCGATAATGAACCCCCTCTGTCGCTGTAACCTGAGAGATTAGCCATGTGACGCAAATGCTTCGCGTCATTATGGTTGTCCCCGTCGGTGAGCACTGCCGTGCCACTTTCCAGAGTGCTTACATGATAAAGTACTGGTACCTGAGAGTTTAGTGGGGTGTTGCTCCTTCGGTGCCAACTTCGACTGTTCTGCGGATTATACAGATTAACAGGCGGCTGGACTCTCCCCTACCATGTGTTAAGCATCATTAAGTTATCGTAGATATTCTGGTTTGGCAAGCTTGTTAATCAGACATATGGTTCTGTCTATAATTAAAAACATTACCAAGACATTGTTGATCTTTTGAATCAAAAAATACTGTGCCAAAGATGAACTGCATCTAAAATAATACAAGATTAATAAATAGCATGTCATGGCGTGACTTGTGTTGTTGGCGGCTTATGCCCATATCCAATCTTGAACGAAGGCAGGATAATCTGTCTCAGGACATAACTTCGCGGTTTTTAGAGACCAATTCGGGAGAGATATACGATGTTAGACAATAGCCCCGTTTGGGATCTAAGTGATCTATATACCGATATTGATGACAAACGCATTGGGTCAGATATCAGTTCATGCCGCAAAGACAGTGTCTTGTTGCAAAAACAATGGGAAGGCAAACTTGACAAGGCCACGGGCGCTGAACTGGCTGAGGTTATCAGCCGTTATGAAATGATTATCGAACGGCTAGGTCGGGTGCAAAGTCATGCACAATTGCTATTTGCCGCCAATACAGCTGATGCCAATATTGCTAAACATCATCAGTCGATGCGCGAAGCGGGTGCGGAAATTGGCGCACAATTGCTGTTTGTCGAGCTTGAGATTGCAACGTTTGATGATGCGCATATGAATTGGGCAATGGAAACGCCCAATCTTGCGCATTGGGCACCATGGATTCGCCGGGTTCGTGCGATGGCGCCATATCAACTTTCAGCTGATATGGAAAAGATGCTGGCTGAACAGGGGCCAACAGGTCGTGGGGCATGGGTGCGCCTGTTTGATGAAACAGCAACGGCGATGCGTTTTACGTTTCAGGGCGATGAAGTCACCGAAGCCGAAATTCTTGATATGCTGTCTAGTGCCAACGCTGCACATCGCAAGGAAGCTGGCCTGTCACTATCTAATACACTCAAAGCAAATGAACGTCTTTTATCTCTGATTATAAATACGATTGCCAAGGATAAGGAAATTGAAGATCGCTGGCGTGGGTTTGGCCGACCAGTGGCGTCACGCAACCTTGCCAATGATGTCGATGACAATGTTGTCGATGCGCTGGTTCATGCTGTTAATGAACGTAATGCCGATTTGTCGCATCGCTACTACAGTCTGAAAGCAAGCTGGATGGGGCAAAGCCAGCTTGACTGGTGGGATCGTAATGCACCGCTTCAAACAGATGATGATCGCGATTTTTCATGGCAGGAAGCCCGTGATATTGTGCTTGGTGCTTTTGGTGGTTTTGATCAGGACATGGCAACGGTTGCGAAGCCATTTTTTGACAATAACTGGATTGATGCGTCGCCGCGTTCTGGAAAATCGTCTGGTGCGTTTTCACATCCGGTAGTGCCGTCAGCACATCCCTATATTCTGATGAATTTTTCAGGTAAAGCGCGTGATGTGATGACTTTGGCGCATGAAATGGGGCACGGTGTTCACCAATGCCTTGCGGCTGATAAAGGTTATCTGATGTCGGATACGCCCCTTACGCTTGCAGAAACGGCGTCGGTTTTTGCCGAAATGCTGGCGTTTCGTCGGTTACTGGATTCAACGGAAAATCCATCGGCACGACGCGTGTTGCTGGCTGGCAAGGTCGAAGACATGCTTAATACAGTGGTACGACAGATCGCCTTTCATAATTTTGAATCAGCCTTGCATGATGCGCGTCGTTCATCCGAATTGATGCCCGAAGAGATTTCAGATATCTGGATGGAAACCCAGCGTGCCGCTTTGGGACAGGGAGTCAAGATGGGTGATGACTATCGCCCTGTCTGGAGTTATGTGCCACATTTTGTGCATACACCATTCTATGTTTACGCCTATGCCTTTGGTGATTGTCTGGTGAATGCTCTGTGGCAGAATTATCAGACTGCGCTTGCCAATGACGATGAAGCTAGTTTTGTAACCAAATATAAAGCCCTGCTTAGCGCAGGCGGTACTGAACGCTATGATGTGGCGCTAGCCAAGTTTGGTCTTGATGCAGGTGATCCGGCCTTTTGGTCAACCGGCCTTGATATGATTAGTAATATGATTGATGAGTTAGAAAGTCTGGCATAATGACATCTGAAGATAATAGTTCACCTGACCGCGAAAGACAGTTTGGCGGGCGGCTTCGCCGTTATGCCCAGGTCACATCGACAATGGGCGGTTTAGCTGCACGCGTGGCTGGCGAACGATATTTAGGATTTGATATTGATCGTGGCAAACATGCTGCTGATTTGCGCAAAGCACTTGGTGGGCTGAAAGGTCCGATCATGAAAGTGGCGCAAATTCTATCAACTATCCCCGATGCCTTGCCGCCTGAATATGCGGATGAGCTAGCAAGCCTTCAGGCTGATGCCCCGGCCATGGGTTGGCTGTTTACACGTCGGCGAATGGCGTCGGAACTTGGCGCGGACTGGCAGGAAAAATTCACCAGTTTTTCAAGGGATGCTGTTTCAGCGGCATCGCTAGGTCAGGTACATCAGGCGACGTCGTTGGATGGTGACAAACTGGCAGTCAAATTACAATATCCTGATATGCAATCAGCGATTGAGGCTGATTTGCGCCAACTTAAACTTCTCTTTCAACTCTATGAACGTTATGACTCAGCAATCTCGACCCGCGATATTTATGACGAATTATCCGACCGTCTGAAAGAAGAGCTCGATTATAGACGTGAAGCTGCCAACCTACGGCTTTATAGCTATATGTTGCGCGATGAAGCCGTTGTCACCTTGCCTGAATATGTTCCTGAATTATCATCCGGCCGTTTATTGACAATGAGTTGGCTCGAGGGCACCCGTGTTATGCCCTTTCTTGAGACAGCCCCAAGCCAAGAAACGCGCAATGAAATTGCCAAGAACATGTTCCGGGTCTGGTATGTACCATTTTATTACTATGGTGTGATTCATGGTGACCCACATTTGGGTAATTATTCACTACGTGATGATAACACGATCAATTTGATGGATTTTGGCTCGATACGCCTATTCCGCCCACAATTTGTTGCTGGCGTTATTGAATTGTATAAAGCGTTGCGTGACCAGAACCGTGATCAGGCGGTTGATGCCTATGAACGCTGGGGCTTTACGGGTCTTGATAATGAAGCGATCTCGGTTTTGAATATGTGGGCTGAATTTATCTATGCGCCGCTTCTCGAAGATAAAGTGCGCCCCATTCAGGAAATGCGTAATGGCAAGGCTGGTCGTGAGCTGGCTGGTAAGGTTCATCAGGAACTCAAACGTATAGGAGGCATTAAGCCTCCGCGTGAATTTGTGCTGATGGATCGGGCCGCAGTAGGGCTTGGATCAGTATTCATGCATCTGGGTGCCGAGGTTAATTGGCACAATCTGTTCCATGATTTGATTGATGATTTTGATGTCAATAAGCTGGCCAAACGACAAGCCGAAGCAGCCAAGTTTGCCGATATTCCAGAAGGTCTTTTATAAAAGGCCTATTATTTTTTAAAGTTATTAGATATAAAGTTCTGGCTATAACGTCTAAGTGCTTATAAAGGGAGTAATGAACACTAGACAATAACAAGGATTTTATATGCCTATTCTTTTTGTTCCTGCTGAAGTAACACCTGGCGAAACACGCTGTGCGGTAGTACCCGAAACCATATCAAAACTAGTTGCCCAAGGGTTGGACGTAACCGTTCAAACTGGGGCTGGTACCTTTTCATCATATGATGATGCTGCGTTTGTAGAGGCAGGTGCCAAGATCATAAAAACGGCGAAAGATGGTTATGCAAAGGCCGATCTTGTGTTCAAAGTTCGTCCGCCGCACATTGATGAAACCGCTCTGATCGCGAAGAACACAATCATATTGAGCCTATTTGAAGGCTATGTGGATGCCAAGCGAAACGAAGCTATTGCGAAAACGGGGGCAACCGTTTTCGGACTTGAGTTAGTGCCACGAATTTCGCGCGCGCAATCGATGGATGTTTTGTCTAGCCAATCGAATCTGGCAGGATATCGTGCGGTAATCGAAGGGGCCTATGAATTTGGCCGTGCGTTTCCGATGATGATGACCGCTGCTGGCACAATTCCGCCCACTAGAGTGTTGGTCATGGGGGCTGGTGTTGCTGGACTTCAGGCAATTGCTACGGCCAAACGGCTTGGTGCCATTGTCAGCGCCACCGATGTACGGCCAGCTGCAAAAGAGCAGGTTGAGTCGTTGGGTGGTAAATTCGTGGCGGTTGAGGATGAAGAATTCAAACAGGCTGAAACCGATGGTGGTTACGCCAAAGCGATGAGCGCCGAGTATCAAGTCAAACAGAGTGCATTGATTGCAGATACGATCCGCGCCATGGATATTGTTATTACCACTGCGCTGATTCCCGGGCGCCCCGCACCCGAATTAATATCTGCAGATATGGTTGCCTCAATGAAGTCGGGTTCAGTCATTGTCGATATGGCGGTTGAGCAAGGTGGTAATTGTGCCCTATCCAAGCCGGATGAGATTGTCAAAGTCAACGATGTCACCATTGTTGGTCATTGCAACATGCCAGGGCGCTTACCTAAAGACGCGTCCAGCCTCTATGCCCGTAATCTGATGAATTTTGTCGGTTTGCTATGGGACAAGGAAGAGGGCGAACTGATGATTAATAAAGACGACGAGATTATTGCCGGATCATTGGTGGCGGAAGCTGGACAGCTTGTGCATCCGTCGGTCACTAGCTAGCCCCAACGAGTTGAGAGGAGCCTATTGATGTCACTAACCGATACAAGTCAAAAAGCCGTTGATATGGCTGTGCATACAGGTATTGACCCACTTTTGTTTGGGATAACAGTTTTAGTACTTGCCTGTTTTATTGGATATTACGTTGTCTGGTCGGTTACTCCAGCTTTGCATTCGCCGCTGATGGGTGTGACCAACGCGATTTCTTCGGTGATTGTGGTTGGGGCATTGATTGCCGCCGGACCGGCTGAATCCAATTTTGCACAGATTATGGGTTTTTTGGCAGTCATTCTGGCCTCGGTTAATATCTTTGGTGGTTTTATAGTGACTGAGCGGATGCTGGCGATGTTCAAAGGCAAGAAAAAGGGTGCTGGCAAATGAGTGCGACGATGTCTTCACTATTGTATCTTGTCAGTGGCGTTCTATTCATTTTGGCGTTACGTGGTTTATCATCACCGGAAACTGCCCGACGCGGTAACCGTTTTGGTATGGCAGGTATGCTCATTGCTGTTACCACGACATTGGCACTGCCTCAGGTTGAAAGCTATGGTCTGATTGTGCTGGCAATTGCAATTGGCGGCGGAATTGGCACCGTTTTGGCCTTGCGCATTCAGATGACAGCCTTGCCCCAACTTGTAGCCGCGTTTCATTCATTGGTTGGTCTGGCGGCTTGTTTTGTGGCCACGGCTGCCTATTTTAATCCCGAAGCCTATGGGATAGGTGCACGTGGTGCGATCAGTATGGGGTCTTTGATCGAAATGGGACTTGGGCTTGCAATCGGGGCGATCACCTTTACCGGTTCGATCATTGCCTTTGGTAAGTTGCAAGGAATTGTAAGTGGCAAGCCTGTTACCTTTACCGGCCAACATATGCTGAATCTTGTGATTGGCCTTGGTTTGCTCGCCGCTATTGCCATGCTGGTGATGACCAATGATGACGCACTGTTTTGGGCTATTTTTGCCGCCGCTTTGGTGCTTGGGATATTGATTATTATCCCTATTGGTGGGGCTGATATGCCGGTTGTGGTGTCGATGCTTAATTCCTATTCGGGATGGGCGGCGTGCGGCATCGGTTTTACCCTTGGCAACCCATTATTGATTATCACTGGTGCGCTTGTCGGCGCGTCTGGGGCGATTTTATCCTATATCATGTGTAAAGGCATGAACCGGTCATTTTTCAATGTTATTCTGGGCGGCTTTGGTGGCGATGATGCCGTGGCCGCAGCAAGTAGCAGTGACGGTGACAAGACGGTCAAACAGGGCTCGGCTGAGGATGCTGCCTTTATAATGGAAAATGCGGATTCAGTGGTTATTGTGCCTGGCTATGGCATGGCGGTGGCTCAGGCTCAGCATGCTTTGCGTGAAATGGGCGATATGTTGAAAGCGCGCGGTGTGACAGTGCGTTATGCGATCCATCCGGTTGCAGGGCGTATGCCGGGGCATATGAATGTGTTGTTGGCTGAGGCCAATGTGCCTTATGAAGATGTGCTGGAACTGGAAGAAATCAACCGTGATTTTGCACAGACCGATGTTGCCTTTGTGATTGGTGCCAATGATGTGACCAATCCGGCGGCAAAAACGGATCCATCATCACCCATTTATGGCATGCCTATTCTGGATGTCGAACTTGCCAAGACAGTTTTGTTTATCAAGCGGTCAATGGCATCGGGCTATGCGGGCGTGCAGAATGATGTTTTTTTCCGTGACAATACGATGATGTTGTTTGGTGACGCCAAAAAGATGTGTGAAGAAGTTGTGCAGTCGCTGGACTAATTATTCTCCATAAACAATACCCATAACAAAAGCCGCCTAATAGGCGGCTTTCGGTATTAATGGGATCTATTTAAGGCTATGGCCTGTTTGGTTATAGGCTCATAGCAGATGGTGAAGGGTTCTAATAGCCTTCACGCTCTAGGCGCTTACGCATGAGTTTGCGCACACGGCGGGTCGACTCAGCGGCTTCGCGCGCACGGCGCTCTGATGGCTTTTCGTATGACCGGCGATTTTTCATTTCGCGGAATACACCTTCGCGCTGCATTTTCTTTTTCAGAACACGCAGGGCTTGATCCACATTATTGTCTCTAACGGTGACGAACACGTCTTTCACATCCTTTCAAAGATATCTGGTTTCCGTTTTGAGCGGAAAGAACTTCTATCATAGCGATGTTTAGCTTGTAAAGCCTTTGCATGGTTGTGCTTTATATCCAGCCAAAGATGCTGGAAACATTCGCAAAAACACCTATATATAAGGCTGAAAGAGATATTTTCCGTCAAGTAACGGATATAGTGATAACAAAAAATAGGGAAGATAGGAAAATGAGTCCCGATTCTGTAGGTGAGTCGCCGTCTAAAGATGCGGCAGCAATTCTTGAAGCAGCCTTGTTGCATGTTCCTTTTGATGGGTGGGGGCGTGATGTTTTGGTGGCGGGTGCGTCGGATATAGGGATGGACTCGGCTGTTGTTGATGAACTATTTCCCAATGGAGCCGTTGATGCC